>DATKHE010000091.1:0-3347 GCA_035510395.1 Minisyncoccota bacterium | reverse complement strand
TATTTAAACTTATGTGATAAACTTTAACTATAGATAATAGTATTAAAACTTATGAAATCAACATTTAGAGCGGGCATATATAAGCAACAGTTGGAGTACAAAAGCTTCAGCCCCTTTCCTATAAATAAACCATTTGAATGGGAAGACAAGAAAATAAATATGCTTTCGGACGAAGCGATGCGGCTTTTGGGTGAACTCAACGCATATTCAACACTTGTGCCAGATGTAAACTATTTTATCAAGATGCACATAGCGAAAGAAGCGACAAAATCCAGCCGTATCGAAGGTACTAAAACAAATATTGATGAAGTCCTTCTTTCAAAGGAAGATGTCGAGCCGGAACGTCGTGATGATTGGGGAGAAGTGCACAATTATATTGATGCCATGAATTTTGCAATCAAAGAACTTTCAACCCTTCCGCTCTCTATGCGGCTCTTGAAAGGCGCGCATAAAATACTTCTTTCTCATGTACGGGGAGAACATAAAACACCCGGCGAGATGCGAACAAGTCAAAACTGGATTGGCGGTTCCAATCTCAAAGACGCGTTCTTTATCCCGCCGCACGAAAGCGAAATACATGAACTCGTTTCCGACCTCGATAAATTCTGGCACAATCAAAATCTCGAAATCCCACTTCTTATCAAGGTGGCAATGAGTCATTATCAATTTGAGACAATCCACCCATTTCTTGATGGTAATGGACGCATTGGACGATTGTTGATTACGCTCCAATTAGTGGATAAAAAGATATTGCAAAAACCAACACTCTATCTCTCTGACTTTTTTGAAAGAAACAGAGGCTCATATTATGACTCGCTGACGCTCGTTCGTTCCTCAAACAGTATTGAACAATGGATTAAATTTTTCCTTTCGGGGGTGATTGAGACGGCGCAGAAAGGCAAAGAAACATTTGAAAAAATAATTGTTTTGCGTCAAAAATATGAGCAAAAGATAATGAAATTGGGTCGTCGTGCACAGCTCGGTCAGCGTCTTTTAGTTGCACTTTTTTCTCAGCCAATTATGAATGTCAATCAGATTGCAAAAGAATTAGATGTTACTTTTCCAACTGCTGCAAAATTGGTTGAAGAATTTGAAAAGGCACGAATTTTGAAGGAAGTTACCGGTTTTTCCAGAAACCGTTCTTTTGAGTTGTTTGAGTATGTAGAATTATTTAGAAAATAAACTCAGGTTTTCGTTCCATTCCAAAACCCGAAGGGTTGCCCCTTCGGGTTTTGGGTTTCTCTGATAGAATAGAATGGATGTCAAAGAAATTCTTTATTATTGGAAATTGGAAAATGAATCCAGAGACGCTTGAAAAGGCGAAGGATATTTGTGTGGTGGAGGAGCGTGCGGCGCGTTTCGCGCGCCGCACCTCTGTGGTCATTTGTCCACCGTACCCGTATCTTTCAATCCTTGCCCAAAAGAAAAAATCGATAGCATTCGGTGTTCAGGATATTTTTTATGAAAAAGAAGGCGCATACACAGGCTCGGTGAGCGCGAGTATCGCGAAATCAGCAGGCGCGAAATTTTCTATCATTGGACATTCAGAACGGCGTGCAACGGGAGACACGGACGACATAGTTGCCAAGAAATTCCTCGCTGCATTTGAGGGAGGACTGACGCCCATTCTTTGTATCGGGGAAAAAGTGCGCGATGATCACGGAGATTATTTTGCCGAGGTTCGGACACAGCTTTTTTCTGCGCTTCGTGCGGCGAACACATATATTTCAAAGCCGTTCATCATCGCATATGAGCCGGTATGGGCAGTCGGAAAATCCTACGACACGGCGCTCACGCCTGAAGGTATGAATGAGATGGTTATTTTCATACGAAAGAGCTTGTCACAATTTTTAGAGAAAAATAAAGTAATGAAAGTGCCTGTGCTCTACGGTGGATCGGTCAATGGTGAAAATGCACAGACGATGCTCACTCATGGCGGAGTAGATGGACTCCTCATAGGACGACAATCACTTGATCCGACAGGATTCTCGCACATCATAAAATTCGCGAATTCGCTTTAATTTTTTCGAAATGAAGAATCTCCAAGATATAAAAAATATCCAAGGCAAACGGGTACTGCTTCGTCTCGATCTCAATGTTCCTGTTATCGGAGACGCCATCAGAAACGATTTTCGCATCAGACGAATTCTCCCCACGCTTGCATATCTCAAAGAAAAAAAAGCCAAGACGATCATTGTGAGCCATATCGGGGATGATAATGTTACGTCGCTTGAGCCGGTCATCGCCAATCTTTCAAAACTCTATACCATATCGGCATTCGTTCAAAATATTCCTGATGCGCCGACTGTAATTTCAAAAATGCAGGATGGAGACATCATTGCTCTTGAAAATATACGCAAAGATCCGGGCGAGAAAGAAAATAGTCCGCGGCTCGCAGCGTTCCTCGCATCCCTTGCTGACATATATGTAAACGACGCCTTTTCAGTATGCCATCGCGAGCATGCGTCCATCGTCGGCGTACCGCGCCTCATTCCTAGCTACGCGGGACTTTTGCTTCAAAAGGAAATCGCTGCGCTCACGGAGGCATTCAAGCCGCCTCGCCCGTTTATGCTTGCCCTCGCGGGTGCAAAATTTGATACCAAGCTTCCGCTTGTCGAAAAATTCATCGATATCGCTGACGATGTTTTTATCGGCGGCGCTTTGGCAAACGATATTTTCAAAGATAAAGGCTACGAAGTCGGCATTTCAATGGTATCTTCCCATCCTGTTGATTTACGAAGCGTTATTCAAAGCCCCAAACTCATTCTTCCGTCGGATGTCGTCGTCGAAAATCAATATGGCGGCGGGACGAAGAGCGCGAATGCAGTCAGCCCCTACGATCGCATACTTGATGCAGGTATACGCACGACAACGGAGCTCGGCGATATGATGCACGATATGAAATTCGTTGTGTGGAACGGACCGCTCGGAGATTATGAACGCGGATTTTCAAAAGGGACCATCGATTTCGGCCAGGATATTATCGATGCGGGCACGCGCTGCGTTGTGGGCGGCGGAGATACTATAGCTGTTCTCGACAAAGCAGGAATGCTCGACAAATTTTCTTTTGTTTCTACCGGCGGCGGCGCGATGATTGAATTTCTGGCACAGGGGACATTACCCGGGATTGAAGCATTGGATAAATAATGCTAGATTGAGGTAAAGAAAGGACCTGTTCTTATGAATAAAAAACCCACTACAGATCTTCTTGCCAATCTTGGCTTTGAAGTTATCGGTACATTTGAGTTTACTGGCAAGCCTTCTCCTCGAGAAGATGAAGATGTTATTCAAATGCATATTCGTCTTGCGAGAGAGGATGCGGAATATCAGAGAAAAAATTACGTTCC
>DATKHE010000090.1:0-7227 GCA_035510395.1 Minisyncoccota bacterium | reverse complement strand
ATGTTTGAAACCGTAATCAGCGAGAATTTTCACCACCGCGGTGCCGGCGGCGCCAGCGCCATTTACGATGATTTTTACTTTTTCTTTCGAGATGCCGCGCAGTTTTATGGAATTAATCAGTCCGGCAAGCACTACTACCGCGGTTCCGTGCTGGTCATCATGCATCACCGGAATGTCGAGCTCTTTTTGCAAACGTCTCTCAATTTCAAAACAGCGCGGAGCGGAAATATCTTCCAAATTGATCCCGCCAAAAACAGGTGCAATATATTTTATGGTTTTGATTATCTCTTCCGTGTCTTGCGTATCCAAACAAATAGGCCAGCCATCTATTCCGCCAAATCCTTTAAATAAAATAGCTTTTCCTTCCATGACCGGAATAGCACCGAGCGCACCTAAATTTCCAAGACCCAAAACCGCCGAACCGTCAGAAATAATGGCGACAGTGTTGCCTTTGAGCGTGAGTGCATATGCTTCTTGAGGATGTGCCGCAACCTCTTTACTCACCGCTCCGACACCCGGAGTATACGCCAAAGACAGGTCTTTGCGAGTCTTCAGAGGTACTTTGCTTTTGGACTCTAGCTTGCCTTTATGGTCGCGGTGAAATTGTATGGACTCCTCGTAGATGTCTGACATTGCTCTATTCTAACACAGAGAAAAATATTTCCAGCATTGTTAAATCACGAGACGATATGTCGAAGTGGCGTCTGTCGAAGTCGAAGTTACAATATGCTGAATGCCGAGTGTTGCTTCTTTTCCGCGAATCCACCCGCCGTCCCAATGAGTTTCGGCTGTCGCCCAGACAGTCGCTGTTGTTGAAGCCGGCGAAAGATCGAATATTACTTTGTCGGTGAAATCTGAATTTACATTCACTGCAGGAGCAACCGAAGTAATGGCATAATCTTTTATTCCTTCGCTTGGACAATGTGGCACATGCTCGTAGGCATTGAGATACTGTGCGAGAAGCGTCTTCGCAACCGATTCTTTTGTCGTTGTCGCGGAAACATTATAGAGGAACGTGGCAAGGAAATTGATTACGCAGGGATGAGCCAACGCCTCCGCATTAGCTTGCATGCGTTTTTGCCATTCGTTTGCACCAAAAATAAGCAGGATAATAACTGCAAGAACACCTGTCGTCCATATCCACTTTTTTGTTTCTGGTGATAACGTCATAGGGGTGATTATATATTATTTCTTTTCTGGTTCAAATTCAAGGCAGACGGAATTCAAGCAATATCTTTTGCCAGTCTTTGTCGGCCCATCGTCGAAAACATGTCCGAGATGCGAATTGCAATTCGCGCAGGTGATTTCGGTACGATGCATTCCATGTGCATCATCGACGACGGTATTTACTGCTCCCGGAAGCGCCTGGTCAAAGCTCGGCCAACCGGTCCCAGACTCAAATTTCGCTTCAGATGAGAAAAGCGCGTTGCCACACGCCGCGCATCGGAAAAATCCGTCCTTGTCTTCATGGAGAAGCTTGCCGGAAAACGGCGCCTCTGTTCCCTTTTGCCGCAACACTTGATACTGCTCCGGTGTGAGCTTTGCTTTCCATCCGCTCTCATCTTTTGGCATGCCTTTCATAGATTTTAATATTACTCCAATGATAATACTTGTAAACCGTTCTTTTTTACATCTTCCTCTGGCCAAAATAATTTGTCCATTTTGAATTTCAAAACATAGGCGACTTTTTTCTCGACTTTTCTGCCCGTATATTCTTTTGTCTTTGGATTCCATTCTTCGAGTATGAGCGTATCACCTTCTTTCACATCAAAATCATTCAATCTCAATTCAAATCTTTTCTTGCCACTTATAATATCGTCAAAATATTCAGGCCATATTTTCTTTTTGATTATTTTCATATTTTTCCTTTAATGCTTTCAAAAAACTCTTTGTCTTTTGGATGTGTGAGAAGTCCTGCAACTTTCTCTTTATTTACCCATCTCGCTTCTGGATTATGAGGATCAGTAGGTTTCAAATCCATATCTGTCGTTTTGAACAGATAAATAGTAATCGTCTTTAATTCTGATGTGTCTTCACTGGCATCGCGACCAATTCTATACCTTTCGTAAGTACCAAGCTCTTTTATTAACTCCAAATTTTTAACTCCTGACTCTTCAAGAGTTTCTCTCTGCGCAGCCTCAACTGAAGTCTCGTCTTTTTCGATATGCCCTTTGGGGAGCGACCAAGAATTTCCATTTTGGCTTACGACAAGCACCTTACCCTTTTGATTTAAAACCACACCACCTGCGCTCATTGTATGTGTAATTTTATTTTCCATCTGTTTCTCGTTTTAGAAGATTGGCAAATTTTTCCTGTACTTTCTCGAGCTTTGGGTTGATGACGATTTCGCAGTACGGATTTCCGGGGTGATTTGCGAAATAGTCGTGATGATAATTTTCTGCCTCGTAGAATATGGTGAGCGGTTCGACTTCGGTAACGATTTTCGCGCCATCTGGATTTGATGCATTTATATCCGCTATGAATTTTTCAATCGCGCTTTTCTGTTCCGGTTTCGTGTAGAAAATCACAGACCTATATTGCGTGCCAACATCATTTCCCTGCTTATTTCTCGTCGTCGGATCATGCGAGCCGAAAAACACTGTGAGCAAGTCATTAAGTTTTACCTGTGCTGGATCATATTCTATCTGTACACCTTCTGCATGTCCCGTTTTCCCGCTGCACACTTGATCATAAGTAGGATTTTCGACCGTGCCTCCGGAATATCCGGGCAAAACCGATGTGACTCCACGAAGCATTTTGAATACCGCCTCGGTACACCAGAAGCAACCCCCTCCAAAAACTATTATTTCCTTTTTCATATTCAAAATTATTTTATACTCTCAATAAATATCCTATAATAAATCCTGCTGTTGCGCTCACACCACCAATGATGAGCAGTTGTATTCCAGATTTCCACCACACTCGTTTGAAATGGGAAGCCTTTGACGAACCAAAAGAAAAGAGTGTGATTGCCGAAAGGATTATCCCCGCGACTATTGCCTGTAATCCTGAGACAAATAGAAAAGGTACGATCGGAATGATTGAACAAATAAGAGCTGATAGACCGACGACAATCGCGCTCACCAAAAATTGCTTGCGACTCTCTGATCGTAATCTTTCATCATCGACTCTTCCTGATGTATAAGATACCGCCCCCATGGATATGGCTTCAGACAATCCCGCAGCAAGGGCGGCAACGATGATAAGCCGCGTATCGCTATGCGCCGCAAAGAGCCCAAGGATGATGCCGAGCGTATTCACCAATCCATCCTGCCCGCCCAAAATAATGTCTCTGAGAGTGATTTTCATTGTTCAAATTATACCATGTCGCTGAGATGAAATATTGCGATTTTCTGGTATAGTTTGCATCTAAATGAATAAAGAAGAGCTCCTGAAAAAGCGCGGCGGGACAGTGCCTGAAGGAACAATAGCCGTGAGCCAAAAAGGCATCGGATATTTTGACCACCCTGATTTCGACCAATCGATTGAAATACAGCCGGAAAATATGCACAGCGCGCTTCACGGAGACACGGTGAAGATTAAAATTTTGCCTGAACCGCGATGGAACAAAAAGCAGGGCGAGATTCTCGAAGTCACGCATCGTGCAAAAATTGCATTCGTCGGTGTTCTCAAAAAAGACGGCGAGAATTTTACTCTCGTCCCTGATGACAAGCGATGTTACCTCCCCATTATCGTCACACCTCAATCCGCGGGAAGTGCCAAAGCCAGTGAAAAAGTATTCGTAAAAATTACAAAGTGGACCGATAAAAATGCGGAGGGTGCCGTAGCCGAAGTCATTGGTATGCCGGGACTTCACGAGACGGAAATGCGCGCGATTGTTCTTGATCGCGGATTTGCATACGACTATCCCGCGGCAGTCGTGCGTGAAGCAGAAGAAATCGAAAAGCACAAAGAAATCACGCCTGAAGAACGTGCGAATCGCCGTGATTTTACAAAAACCCTCACCGTTACCATTGATCCCGCCGATGCAAAGGACTTTGACGACGCAATTTCTTTCAAAAAAATTGGTGATGACAAATATGAGATCGGCATTCATATCGCGGATGTTTCGCATTATGTAAAAGAAGGCACCGCGCTCGATGCCGAAGCGCGCGAACGCGGATTTTCTGTCTATCTCGTCGACCGCACGATTCCAATGCTTCCTGAAGTCCTTTCAAACGATGTCTGCAGTTTGAATCCTCACGAGGAAAAACTCGTGTTCTCAGCAGTGTTCGAAATGAACGGTCAGGGAAAAATTTCTTCGCGCTGGTTTGGAAAAGGCATTATCAAATCAGCAAAACGATTCACGTATGAGAACGCGCAGGAAACACTCGACAAAGGCGGAGAATTTTTCGACGAGCTCAATACGCTCAACAAAATCGCAAAAATATTCCAGAAAGAAAAATTCGCAAACGGCGCGATGGATTTTGAGCAAGATGAAATCAAATTTGAACTCGACAAAAACGGCGTTCCTATCCGCATTTTCAAAAAATCCCGCAAAGACACGCACAAGCTCGTCGAGGAATATATGCTTCTCGCCAATCGCGAAGTCGGAGAATATATGTACAAAAAAATGGAGAAAAAACAGGGCGTATTTCTCTATCGTATTCACGATGTGCCAAATAGCGAACGCATCGCAAACCTCGCAATATTTGCAAAGGCGCTCGGTTATGATTTGCCTATTACGAAAAATGGTGTGACGGTAAAAGACCTTCAGCGATTGATGAAACAAATCGAGGGCAAGCCGCAGGAATCCCTCATCAAAACCGCCGCAGTACGTTCGATGGCAAAGGCGGTCTATTCTCCGAATAATATCGGACATTATGGACTCGCCTACGAATACTACACGCACTTTACCTCGCCTATTCGCCGCTATGCCGACCTCATCGTTCATCGACTGCTTTATCGCGAACTCACCGGCGGAAAAATTTCATCGGGTGAATATGCAAAATATGAAAAAATCGGCATGGAAACAACGGAAAAAGAAATCCGTGCAGCAGACGCGGAACGCACGTCTATCCGCTACAAGCAGATTGAATTTATGCAGAACAAGCGAGGACAAATATTTGAAGGTACGATTTCAGGCGTCATGGGCTTTGGCATTTTTGTCGCTGAAAAGGATACAATGACTGAAGGCATGGTGCATATCACCAAACTTCCGGGTCCCGATTTTTACACATTCGATGAGAAAAATTATTCCCTTGTCGGTGAAAAATCAAAGAGACGATTTACCCTCGGCGACAAAGTGAAATTCAAAATCGTCGGCGCTGATTTGGAAAAAAGAACTCTCGATTACGAGTTGGTGGGATAAAAAAGACCCGAACACTTGTGGTGACGGGTCTTGAAAATCAATAGCTTATGCAGGCTTATTGATAATATTCCATCTGTTATCAAAAGAAAGCCTTTCTTGATTGATGAGCATTTCGACACTTTGTTCAATTTTTGATGGCTTAAACCTGCCCTTAAGCCGACGAATGATTGTGTCTACATTCGTGCGTTTAAGTTTTGAAACAAGAGCAATAATCGCTTTTTCTTCTTCACCTATGGGGCGTGTACGGAAGACTTCATCTAATTGAGTGGTATTTTCGAAAAGATAACGCTGTATCGATTCTCCATTCATATCAGTCATTTGGATTTTGACATCGCCGTTGAAGTGATAAAAATACGTATCGGAGGGATTTTTCTCCCACAAGTTGATGGCATTAGCCATGTTAATACGACGATTTATCCTCTGAAATGTTCGAGGAATTCTCTTGAATAACCCATTGAGACCGGAGTCGAAACGGGCTATAAAAAACTCTCCTATTGGCACATCAGCAAAAGTTGCATTTTTCATAGAACAAAATCTTTCTCTTTTGTTTAGGCGGAATTGCCTAAACTTCTAACTTCAGATTAGCCGGAAAATTGGCTTTGTCAAATTTATTTCGCCACAGCAAGCGCTTCGTTGAATGCGATTGAAAGAAGTTTGGATGCGCCATCTTTGCCCATCGTTACGCCGTAGAGCACGCCTGCGCGCGACATCGTCTCACGATTGTGCGTGATGACGATAAGCTGGGAATGCTTTGAAAGAAGTTCCAACATATCGCCGTATTTTTTTGAATTGGCTTCATCAAGCGCCGCGTCTGTTTCGTCGAGAATAATGAATGGAGGCGGATTTACCTGAGAAATCGCGAAAAGGAGCGCAATAGATGTGAGCGCGCGTTCACCGCCGGAAAGCATTTCGAGTCCTTTGATTTTCTTGCGAGGCAAAGAGACTTCTATTTCAACGCCGATTTCTTTTTCCTCATCCTCACCGTCATCAATCATTACCATTTCCCCTTCTTCATCGAGAATCTGACGCTTGCGTTTCTTTTCCTCCACCACCTTGAGTCCTGATGAGCCGCCGCCGAACATTTTCATAAAAAATTCTTTGAACTGTGTATTTATTTTGTGAATTCCCTCGTCGAAAAGCGTATTCAATTTTGTGCCGAGATCGGTGATGAGCGCTTCAAGCGATTTCGCCGATGATTCCAGATCAAGAAGTTCTTTGCCGAGGAATTCATCGCGCGCGCTCGTCTCTTTGTATTCTTTGAGTACTTCGTCGGCGGACACCGCACCGTCGTCCTCCAGCCGTATCTTTATTTTCTCAATCATCTTTGCACGGTCATGCTGTTTTTCTCGCGATTCCTTGAGCGATTCTTGAGCCGATATTTCTTTGCTTGTCTCATATGCGTGTATATCGCGACCAATGATGCGTCCCCCCTCTTCTATTTCTCGCTTGAAATCAGCGAGGCCTGCCGCGAGCTTTTCTTCTCGCACTGAAATCATCTGAAGCGTGGAGCGAATCTCATTTTGCTCCGCCATGACACGAAACACCTCTCGCTCAGCATCCCGTGACGCGTCTTTTTCTCCCTCAATACTTGTTTTTACTTTCTCATATTCCGCTTGAGCGTTTTTCTCATCTTTTTCCGCATGAGAAAGACTCTGCTCTATTTCTTTCTTTTGTTTTTGTAAATCGTTTATCTCGTTACCAGTCTCTTCTTGTTGATGTGTTGTTTCGCCTTTTTCATGAGTCGTAATAAATTCACGTATCCATGTACGAGCTTTGTCTACGAATTCTTTTATACGAGAAGCAGTCGGCTCTTCCGCTACCATTTCAATTTCTTCGTCAAAATCAGAGAAGAATTTTTTGATATCCGTAAGCGCCACCATTTTTGCGTCAGTTCCTGCAACCGTTCGGACAGATTT
>DATKHE010000089.1:0-5446 GCA_035510395.1 Minisyncoccota bacterium | reverse complement strand
ATTCGTTCCTGCTGATGTGTCAGGCAAATCTTGAGTTACTATCTGATAACCTGTCGGATACAGTACATAACCTTTTGCTACAGATTGGGCGACTGATTGAGCAAGTTTTGATTTCAAATCAGATTTGAGGGTCGATTGAGCATTGGCACGATCTGTATCAGAAATAATTGCAACCGTTCCAGAGAATCCGCCCGACATTACGGTCTGTGATCGGGCAAAAAATCCTTTGAACTCAGGCTCGCCTGCAAATCCCGGAATGGTGAAATCAGAAAGAGGGATATTGTAATTGGCTCCAGATTGATCAGCGGTCACGGTCGCAGTAATACTTCCCGGAGTCGTCACACCGGCTTTTGTCGTCTCTCCGGGAACAACGACTGATTTGTCGATGCGATATATAAGTCCAGCAGCAGTCTCAAATCGAGTGTTTGCGACGAGTTTTTGCGTAGCAGTCGAATAACTATTGAAAATAATAATTGTACCCGTAGCTTTCGTGTCTACTTGTTTCGTCCCTGTGCCTGTCACCGTGACGGTTTCTTTTTGTGTGAGGGTAATCGGCTCGAAATCGATAGCGGAGGTTGTCGTCGTGCCCTGCTCGGCAGCGAGCGATGCATTTACCGCCGCGGTTTGTGTCGCGGGCGTTATGGTGACCGTTGCTTTGGCAAACACAGTCGTAAGTAGCAAAACAATTACAGCGACTAGGATAATCACTGTTATAACGATCAGCTTTTTATTCCAACTCCTTTTTGGTTTATTGTAATTTTCAAATTCTTCTCTCACCTCTCGAATAACCTCTTTTGAAGATGGTTGCTTTCTTTCTGGAATAGGAATACGTCGAATGTCTTTTGATCGAGTAGGTATGACGTCTTGTATCATCTGTCGTGCCATATACGTTCATTATACCCCGTGAGATATTTATTGACCACTCGATACGCTAAATGTTTGTATTGCGAGAGCAATCAATCCTAGACGCACATCGGTATGCGACGGGTCAGTAAATATAATTCTATTTTTGAGTGTTTCAGAATTTATAATCACAGGGTCTAAAGCACCATGAATAATAACCGATTCTGGAACCTTTTGATCTTTTAACATATCTGCAACAAAACCCACATCCGATATAACAAAAAAAGCTATATGCGGGAGAGAAATGACTTCTCCCGTATTTTGAATGGATGTTTCAAGTTCTTCCCACCATCTCTCGCGTTCTTTCTTTACAACAGCATCTACCCTTTCCATTGTTGCTTTATCGATGTGATTGTTGAAAGACAAATGGACGAGTGACGATGCTTCTTTGAAAGAAATCCCTAATTCTTTTGATACTGCGTCCCTTAGTGCATTACTTCCGGAAAAAAGAGTGGTGTGGAGACGCAGGGTATTATTTCTCGCGAGAATCACTTCCGTAACACTGTCTTCAATGACCAAGGAAAGAAAATCTTTTTTTCCGAAAAGTTCTCGGAGTGCCGTATATGTCGCCGTAGAAAACGCACGGATATGGGCTCTTTTGGCTGATACGGATTCCTCTATTCGAACAAGTATCTCTTTTGGGCTGACAGTCATCGTAAAAGATATTTCGAGGGATGTTGTTTTTTTACCGTAAGGATTTTTTAAGTGATACCCATTGAGCTTCAATCCGGTAATTGTTTTTTCGACAAGAACTAATCCAGACGACTCGGATGAACCTCTTTCCCGATCTAAAGCATCATTTATAACTTTTTGGGTAATTATCGTCGGCTGATCGTAGACCTGTGTTATTGTCTTTTGCTCAACATCAACCCACGGGGATGAAAGTACATAATAGAGCTCCGGACGGCTAGAAAATCCTTTCATACGCAGTTCCGACATAGCATCTTTTTGAACAATGTCATTTATTTTTTTAAGCGTGGAGAGCATTGCTTCAAATAATTCACGGGGTTCTTTTGGTTCTTCGCCTACAAAAGGCTCACGATACGTCCAAATGACGCATGGTTTTTCAGAATCTTTTTCAAGTATGATTGCCGCACCGATAGTTTTCGGACCAATATCAAAAATAATTGAGAGTTCCCCGCGAGCTTTAGAAAAGAATGACATACCGAATATTATACCAAAACCGCTTTGATTCTGCGGACACCGGCGGACACTGCTTCTTCTTTTTGAATTTTAAATGTACCGAGCTCTTTTGTGTTTGTGACATGGGGACCGCCGCAGAATTCTTTTGAGTACGCGGTATCGAGAGTTTTGCCGATAAAATACACATTCACGTGGTCGCCGTATTTATCGCCGAAGAAATGGAGTGCACCGGTTTTTTCCGCTTCGGCTTTTGGCAAAACCACCTTTTGCATAGGGAGCGCTTCGCGGATCTTTTCATTCACGATATCCTCCACTTTTTTCTTTTCCTCATCAGTCATTTTTCGTGGGAATGAAAAATCAAAACGAAGGCGTTCTGGAGTGATATTGCTCCCCCTTTGCTGTACCTCTTTGCCCAAAACATCACGAAGTGCCTGATGAAGTAAATGTGTCGCTGTGTGATAACGAACTGATATTTCGCTCGTATCCCCCATCCCCCCTTTAAATTTTTGTTCTGCGCCTGCGCGAGAAATTTCTTGGTGTTTTTTCATTTTCAATTTGAAATCTTCAAGATCTGGAAGCGGTTTCTTTTGTATGTACAAAATGGATTTTGTCATTTCAAAAGGAATTCCATAACTTGTGTAAAGAATAAATGGATCTTCTTTTCCAATCAAAGGTAAACCCTCTTTGATACTTTTTTTAAACTTTTTCTCCTCATCATTAATCTCTTTCTTAATTTTCTCTGCGTGAGTATGCAGCTCTGGATAACTATTTCCGTAATGTTCAATAACTGCATCTGCGACCTCTGCTAATCCACCCTCCTTGATAACCAAAGCATCTGTATAACGAATTGCCATACGAATCAAACGCCGCAAGACATATCCTCTATCCGTATTTGAAGAGATGACACCATCTGCAATCATAAATACGGACGCTCGTATATGATCAGCAATTACTCGCCTCCCCTGAACAAAATCTTGGGTTTGCTGAAATACCGCAAGGTCGTCTATCTTTTTAAGTATTGGAGTGAACAAATCCGTATCATAAACGCTTTTCTTTTTTTGGATTGTTGCAACCAATCTCTCAAATCCCATCCCCGTATCAATACCAGGCACAAAGAGTTTTATAAGCTTTGCCTGACCTTTATCGAGCATTTCTCTCGAGCCGTTACACATATACTCATTAAAAACGATATTCCAAATTTCCACATCTTTTCCATCTGCATTTTTGCAATAAATTTCAGTCGTCGGACCGCACGGACCAGAATCACCGGTCGGTCCCCAAAAAACATCAGCTCCGTCTTCACGAATATCAGCTACGCCCAATTCCTGCCACATCTTCCTTGATTCATCATCACGCGGCACATTTTCATTTCCTCTGTAAAAAGTGACATAGGAAATATCAAGACCGAGTTCTTTCGTTATAAAATCGTGCGCATAAATAATAGCTTCTTTTCTTCCATAACCGCCGAAAGAAAAGTTTCCGAGCATTTCAAAAAATGTCAGGTGTGTCGCATCCCCCACTTCATCAATATCGGAAGTTCTTATGCATTTCTGAATTGACATCGTATTCTTTGAACCGAAATCGTTTTGCGCTTTTTTCTCCCCCGTGTAATAGGGTTTAAACTGCTGCATTCCCGCTGTTGTAAAAAGGACGGATGTATCATTTTCAGGCACGAGAGATGACGAAGGAACCCCTGTGTGTCCCCTTTTTTCAAAAAATGCCAGAAACCGCTTGCGTACTTCGTCTGAAGTCATAGGAGTAATCTAGCACAATTTCGATTTTTGAAAATCAAAGAGCCTCCGGCAAAAGTCTCTCGTCCAAGTTATTCACAAGGGCGAAAAAAATGTGCGCGGAGGCTCAAGTAATCAAGAGGAACAAGTCCTCAAGAGATCAAGCATCACTGCTTCCTGGCGGCAGACAAACCGAGGACGTTAGTGCGGACGTCGTCGCTCCAGCTGATAACGTAGAGACCCTTGGCATCGAAGTCGCCGACGTAGACACGGTTACCGCCCGAGTCGAGATCGGAACAGCGAACGTAAATCTTTTCGAACAGACGTTCCCCAGTGTTGAGGAAGTGGCCAATGATGGTGTAAACCATAACCTGCGCCTTGGGCGTTTCCTCGGTTTTGTCGAGGAGTGCCTGTTGTTCGTTCCAGTTCTTGCTCGTCGAGTTGGCAACAGGAACTTTCCGAACCAATTGCCAGCCAACTTCACCTTTGTCCTTGGCGAACGCCTGCTTGTCATACCAGTCCTGTGAGTAAAACAGGGTTCGGTCGGACTGCTTCCTGGCGATGCCACGGATGTCGAGGATCGACAGCGAGAAGACGGCGACGAGGATGTGCGTATCCTTGTGGGATGTGAGCACTTCCTCGCTGAACGGAACTTCGGCGAGAGCAGCGAGCTGTTGCTTCGAAGGGTTAACTCCGAAGTGTTTGATCGCTTCTTCGATGCCGAAGAAGTTCGTGCCCATGATTTCACGGGAGGCCTTCTGTGACGTTGACGGTTCATAGCCGCCGTTGACCATGAGTCGTGCGATGTTCGTGACGAATGCAGGATCGGTGTTGATGCGGGTTGTGACTTCTTCGGCATTGTCGCCGATCGCGACCCACAGACGTTGATTGGCGGCATTGAGCTCGCCAGCGGGAACTTGTGTCCAGTTTTTCATATAGTACTCCATTTTCTGTTAGCCTTTTTGAAATTATCTTGAAGGCGACTAGATGAGAATACGATCTCGGTATTACGTCTTGTCTCTTTGAGACGAGCTTGCTGAGGCCCATGCAAAGCCACAAAAAGCTCGTCTCAAAAGTGATGCTTTTCAAAGAACTGTCTTGTGGGCAATCATACACTCATACTATACTCTTGTCAAGCAGTCTCAGGTATATTTCTTGATCACTTGAAAATCGGCGAGCGCTGCGCCTTTGAGCGAGCCATTATAAAGCGTTGCGGCAGGATGATAGAGAGCGATGATAGTGACATCGCCATACGGGGCAATGCCCTTGTATGCAGTGCCGTGAATTTTTGAAATTGTGTTCAAAGCATCTTTGAGTCCATAATGCTCAAAAATATATTTCATTGAATGACGGCCGAGAAGCGCGATGACTTTCGGTTTGATGATATTTATCTGTCTATCCAAAAATGGCGCGTACAAATCTATCTCTGCTAGTTCAGGGTCGCGATTTCCCGGCGGGCGATCTTTGACGAGATTTGTGACATATACCGTTTTTCTATCAAGACCGATAGATGCGAGGAGTTCATCGAGTACTTTTCCTGATCGTCCGCAGAAAGGCTTGGCTGTTTTTGCTTCATTTTCTCCCGGCGCTTCACCAACAAACATAATATGCGCATCATGACTTCCCTCGCCTATAACGGGAAAATAATTATTTGCCGTTCTATATTCGTA
>DATKHE010000088.1:0-4213 GCA_035510395.1 Minisyncoccota bacterium | reverse complement strand
CGGTAAGGTGATAGGAAATATTTCGCTCACCGTGCCGTCTTTCATCAAAATGACCCGATTGGCGAGAGCGACTGCTTCGGATATAAGATGCGAAACCATCACGATAGTCTTTCCGGTCTTTTGCCACACCTCAATGATGTCTTTGTGGAGGTCTTCTGTTGTTTTTGCATCGAGTGCTGAAAACGGCTCGTCCAAAAGTAATACGGCAGGATTGACCGCAAGCGCGCGAGCGATACCGACACGCTGACGCTGTCCGCCCGACAAATCAGACGGAAACTTTTCTTTGAATTCATATATATTCATCATTCGCAGATAGATATCGACTTCGCGTGTGATGTGCTCATCTGAGAATTTCTGCTGACGGAGTCCGAGTGCGACATTTTCAAACACAGAGAGCCATGGGAAAAGCGCACCCGATTGGAAATCCATGGAAATATTTTCTGGCTTTTTTATTGTACCCTCAGATTTTTTTTCCAATCCGCTTATGATTTTGAGAACGGTTGATTTGCCGCAGCCAGATGCCCCGATGATTGTCACGAATTCTCCGCGGGAAACAGAAAAATTGACATCGTGAATCGCAGAGGATTTTTCATTCTCGTAGGTTTTCCCAATGCCCGAAAGTTCTATGATATTAGTCGAATTTGAATCGTTGAGCATAATGAAGGAGTTTTTGCCAGACAAAGAAATTGAATAATGCGATGACGACGACCATTATCGCAGTCGCGACAAGAAAAAGCTCGTTTTGCCCGTGTGCCGCGGCAGAAACCAAAATATCTCCGATGCCGAACAAATCCTGCGCCGATGTTCCGCCCGGAATATAGGTGTGGAGAACTTCGGCAATGATGATGAGGTTCCAGCCGGCGCCGACAGAGAGGATTGAACCGGTGACGAGTTCGGGAACAATTGCAGGCAAAATAACTTTTCTCACGTAGTCGAATTTCTTGATGCCAAAAATCTGTGCAGCGTATGTAATATCTTTTGGAATGATTTGTATACCGCCGACAACGGTGAACACGATGCTCCAGAGCATACTTATAAATAGGATGAAAATCGCCGCGCCGTTCAAATTGCCAAATCTGATGAAGACGAGAATGATGACGGGGAAGAGAACGAGAATCGGTACCGATTGAAGCACGTCGAAAAGCGGGAGAAGTGTGACTTGGAAAAATTTCGTATGCGTCGCAAGAATCGCGAGCGGAATAGCGAATATGACCGCGAGAACATAGGCGATAGCGAGACGCCCGACGGTCGCGAGTGTCGCATACATAAGGGTTGGAATCGAGAGGGAACTGATGAGGACAGGATGAATGGTCGAGACAATGCTCAAGACCACGAGCATTACGACGACGGTCAAAATTGGCAGGGCAAAGATGGAATAGAATTTTTGTCCCATCGAAACAGGGTAGCGTATATGGGCTTTTTGCCGACGGTGATGGAGCTCGTGCTCACGGGTTTTCATCAGTGTCATTTTAGCATTTTATTCGTGAGCGAGTAAGCGAAGAGAAAAACTTTTTTTCTCTTCCGAACGAGCGACACGAGCAAGGGGTTTGATGTCCTTTAGAGAAAAATATGATAAAATAGGAGCAAATATGAAAACCTTTTTAAAAAAATGGCTGAAGAACAAATACGTAATCATAGGACTTATCTTAGTCGTCGTAATTGTTTTAATTGTAATATCAAGAAGCGGGAAAGCATCCACATTACAATCTGTGGCAGCCACGCGCGGAAATGTTGTCGAGCAGGTAAGTGTGACCGGACAAGTGCTGCCTGTAAACAAAGCTGATCTTTCCTTTGAAAAAGGGGGAGTGGTGACAGATATATATGTGAAAGTCGGAGACAAAGTGAGTAAGGGCGATATTATTGCGTCTCTTGATAATGCAACGGATGAAGCAAATCTCGCTTCCGCTCAAGCGACACTCGATGATATGACGAGAGCTCTTCGTCCGCAGGAACTCAATGCAGACCAGTCGCAAGTAAATGCCGCGGGCGTGACGCTTGCAAATGCGAAGCAGGATGCGCTCAATGCCGCGCGCACCGGATATGTCGCTGCGCAGGGAGCAGTTGCAAATTATTCGGATACATTTTTTATGAATGCCCAGAGCGCCAATCCGACTATCAACATTGCGACAGTGTCACAGGATAATCAGAAATCAATTAATTTTGAGCGTGTACAAGTGAGCGACGCGCTCACTGGTTGGCAGAATGCCCTTGCACAGGCGACATCGAGCGATAGTGCAGAGGCACTGCTCACGAATGCCGAAGGATATTCGAATACGATAAAGAATTTTATGAATGATTTGTCGGTGATTATCAATTCGCTTTCACCGAATAACTCCGGCGTTTCGCAGGCACAAATAAATGCGGACGTCGCCGATATGAATTCGGCTTTGAACGGCCTTAGTCAGGCGATTACTGCTGTGATCGGTGCAGAGACTGAGCTGCAAAGTGCCTCATCAAGTTATCAGGAAGCAAATAATAATTTCATTTTGGAAAATGCCGGAGACTCTGAGGAATCCATTGCAGCACAGATGGCAAAAGTCGATGCCGCACAGGCAGAGCTCGATCAGGATACAATCCTTTCTCCAATCGATGGAATTGTTACTGTTGTTGCTCCTGATGTTGGCGATTATGTCTCGCCTGGGGATGTTTCGTTCAGCGTCATTGGTTCCAGTCTTGAAATTCAGGCATACGTGGCAGAAGCTGATATTGCAAAGGTCGCAATAGGGAATCTCGCATCGACGACGCTCGATGCCTACGGGTCCGATATTGATTTTCCTTCTCAAGTCATCGCTATCGATCCGGCAGAAACCGTCTTGGAAGGAGTACCGACATATAAAGTAACGCTCGACTTCATCAAAAATGATCCCCGCATTCTCTCAGGTATGACGGCAAACCTGGAAATTCTCACGCACGAAGAGGACAATGTTCTTACGATTCCGTATCGTGCAATCATCGACAATGACGGAGCATTCACTGTTCGCGTAATGAATCCTGATGGTACAACGTACAAAACTGTGTCTGTTGTCGCAGGACTCAAAGGGTCGGACGGCACCATAGAAATAATTTCAGGGCTTACTCTCGGACAAAAAGTCGTCACCTATATACAAGGTCAGTAAATTCAATTACGGGATGAATATCATCGAAGTAAAAGACCTCAAAAAATCATATCTTGACGGCGAGACACCGACCGTCGCGCTCGCTGGCGTAACATTCAATGTACGCAAAGGCGAATTCCTTGCAATTATGGGACCATCAGGTTCGGGTAAATCAACCCTGCTTCATCTTCTCGGGCTTCTCGATGAACCGACAAGCGGATCGTATCAGTTTAACGGAAAAGATATTTTGACATATTCTGGAGATGATCTTGCTGATCTGCGCAATCGCGAAGTCGGATTTGTGTTTCAAGCGTTCAATCTTCTTGCGCGTACCAGTGTCTTGGAAAATGTAAAACTACCTCTCGTCTATTCGAAAATTCCGGAAAATGAGTGGGATGACAAAGCAAAAAAAGCCATTGAATCCGTAGGGCTTGGTCATCGAATGGAGCATCAGCCGTCAGAACTTTCGGGAGGGGAAAGGCAGCGCGCGGCGATAGCGCGCGCGCTTGTGACTGATCCTGAAATTATTTTTGCCGATGAGCCGACAGGAAATCTCGATTCAAAATCTGGAAAGAATGTTATGTCGATACTTCAAAAGCTCAATGAAGATGAGGGCAGGACGATTGTGCTCATCACTCACGAGACGGCGACTGCCGAACATTCCGAGCGTATTATTCGACTTATGGACGGCGCAATTGAAAGCGATACAAAAGTCGAGCATCGCCTCTCAGCTGATGCCGAATATATGAAATAATTTTATGACCTGGAAACATTTATTAAAAACATCGACGACGGGACTCTCGACCAATCGCTCGCGTTCGATCTTGACGATTTTCGGCATCGTTATCGGCATCACGGCGATAATGCTTGTCATATCGCTCGGCGCTGGTGCGCAAAATCTTATTCTCGGCGAAGTCTCAGGACTTGGCTCAAACACGATTGCGGTTCTTCCGGGTAAAGCAGTGACAAGTCCGTCGGATGCCGCCGCGCTTTTTAGCAATTCTTTGACGAAACAGGATCTCACGGCGCTTGAAAATAAAGCAAATGTTCCCGGATTGCAATCCGTCATGCCTGTTGTTTTCGGCGCTGAGAACGCATCATATCAATCGAACGTCTAC
>DATKHE010000087.1:0-4078 GCA_035510395.1 Minisyncoccota bacterium | reverse complement strand
AGATAGCAATAATCCATAACTTTTCAATGAGTTCTTTTATATCTTTTTTTGCTTGGGTTTCATTGGTCTTTATTTTTTTATATGGTTCCGTTTTCTGAATGAATTCATCAAGCCACTGGACTCGATTCCAAATATGATCTGTAACTGCTTTCAAGTCGTAACGGTCAAAATCGCCGTGATAAATATCTTTATCGTGCAGCTTATTTCTAGCTTCATCTTTACTTATAAGAGGAAAAGAATTTCCATAGAGAGTCTGCATTTTCATAGACCTACTCACTAAATTTCCCAGCCCATTCGCAAGACCTGAATTGTAGGCTTCCTTGAAGCGTTCCATCGTAAAAGGCGAATCTTCAAAAGGCGAGATTTCACGCGCGACAAAATAGCGCAGAGCATCAGTTCCGCATTCATTTACGAGGTCTATAGGATTCACTGAATTGCCAAGCGATTTGGACATTTTGAGCCCTCCTTCAGCGGTCACAAAACCGTTTACGACAATAGTATGCGTATTTGGAAGTCCTGCCGCCATAAGCATCGCCTGCCACATTGCCGACTGCTGACGGAGATTGTCTTTGCCGCAGTACTGCACTGACGGAGTTTTTTTATTCCAAAATTTCTCAAACATCTTTTTATCCTCCGGCCAGCCAAGAACAGAAATATAGCTCACGAGTGCGTCAAACCACACGTACATCACATGATCTGCGTCATCTGGCACAGGCACGCCCCACGACATTTTGGATTTGAGCCGTGAGATGCTGAAATCCTCAAGTCCGCGTTCAACAAATGCTTTTATTTCATTGAATCGAAAATCGGGGATGACGAAATCTTTGTTTTCTTTGTAAAATGTGAGAAGTGGTTTCTGAAATTCTGAGAACTTGAAGAAATAATTCTCTTCATCGATAATTTCTATTTCGAGATTCGGATGAATTGGACACTTTCCATCGACGAGCTCTGAATCGGTTTTTTCAAGCTCGCATCCGACGCAATATTTCACTTTGTATGCCTTTTTGTAAATGTAGCCATTTTTTTTGCAGATTTTCCAGAATTCCTGCGCAGCTTTTTCATGATGAGCATCGGTCGTGCGGACAATATGCGCATCTTCGCTTATACCAAAAGCAATAAGCGCCTTTTTAAAATCACCAGCATATTCATCAACAAAATCCTTAGGGCTCTTTCCTGTCTTTTCCGCTGCCTGATAAATTTTTATGCCGTGCTCATCCGTTCCTGTATTAAAAAAAACATCGTTTCCTTCCAACTTTTTCCATCGGGCAATAATATCCGCGCGAATAAATTCGACTGCGTGACCGAGGTGAAGCGGCGCATTCACATACGGGAGCGTGGTCGTGATATAAAAAGGTTTTTTATCCATCTGAAAATTGAGTAAGCGAATTTATGCCGGATGATTTGCAATGCGGTCTCTTTGCATATCATCGATAAATTCGACCAATGTCGCCGAGAGCGGCACCGAGAGAATGATTCCAAGAAATCCGGCAAGCTCAAATCCGATGATAAGAGAAAGGATGACGAGTATCGGCGGGACGCCGACGATTTTCGTCACAACGAGCGGATAAATGAGATGATTTTCAAATTGCTGAATAACGAGGAATGCACCGATGACGACGAGCATTATCGGTATACCGCTCGCAGTGTACGCGGCTATCGCAGGAAGAACGGCGGCGATGACAGGACCGAAAAGCGGGATGATCTCCATAAGACCGGCAAAACAGGCGAAAAGGAGGGCGTTTTTGACGCCGATGACGGTGAGTGCGAGGTACACGAGTATTGCCACGAGTACCATGAGCACGATTTGTCCCTGCATCCAACGACCGATCTTTTTCTGCGTCCGGCGCCACAAATCAATTGCATATTTTTCGTGCTTGAGCGGAGTAGCGATACGGAGAAATTTTTCGATTCCTCCGTCCTGCACCGCAAGATAAAATGAGATAACAACGATAAGCACAAAACTCGTCACGCCACCGAATACAAAACTGACTGTTTTCAAAAGTCCGCCGGAAACATTTGAAGTCGCCGTGTTGATTTCTCCTATCGCGTCCCCTATTGAAAACGTAGGCGATGCGATATTTTGTGCGACTGCAGTTGACTGCGTGATGCCTTGCGAAACGCTGTTGGCGATATTTGTGGCTGTTTGTTTCGTCGCAGAATCCCAGAGAGGTACAGAGTCCGCGTATTGAGGAACGGAATTGAGAAAATTCGCGGTATCTTCCAAAAGTGTTGGAACGAAAAGATAGACGATACCCGCAAAAACAATGCCCATCGCAACGTAAAGCATAAATACGGAAAAGACGCGCGGTATTTTGCGTGCAACGAGCCAATGGGTTGCCGGTTCGACCGCTGAGGCAATAACGATAGCGGTAAGCACGATGAGCACAATATCTCGCAGAACAAACAAAAGAACGAAGGCAAAACTGATGAGAATTATTTTTATAATCGCACCTGAACTTATATCTATTTTGACGCTGCGAGGAGGTTCTGAATTCATCTAAGAATTATACAATAGAAGCTAAAAAACAAAAAGCCCAGCACTTTGTTTTGTCAGACAAAACAAAGTGCTGGGTTGACGGTATCGCGTTAGCCACGCTTCTGGAAATACTCTCGAAGATTTTGAAGGTGGAACTTTCCGCCCCCAAAACGGATGAAATCCGCGTAGAGCTTTTTGACTTGCGGACGCCGCGTAACAACAAGCTTCCATCGCTCGACAGAAAAACCACTCTCGAGCTTCTCGATCAGCACCTTGGTGGGTGGCAATTTGATGCCATAAAGTGCGTTTTCCATGATGTCGAAATCGAGTTTGAGCGTGATTAACCTTCCCTTGGCTTTTGGATTGACAGCTAATGTACCATCAGCTTCGATCCAATTAAATTCGCCAAAATGGAGTTCAAGACGCCGACCGGCTTCCGCATAAGCCTTCTGAATCGGCTTTATGTGAGAAGAGGGGTCATTATTCACCACAACAAATCGCACTCTGAAAGGCGCCTCTGGAAGCTTGAGCGGACTGGGGTGCGTCGGCTCGGGAACTGCCTTCAGAAAAGAAGGTCCCGATGGCGGTTTAGGCGGGTCATTCGTATCATCAGTGACAAACCTGCGACCAGGTTTTATTTTTGATTTACTCATTGTAAGGAACTCGTTTCTATGGAATCGGGATTGACTCCGCTGAAAATCCTAATTCCTTACGAGCCGAAAGTCAACTGTTTTGAAAATTGCGAGTTGTCTTTGAACGGACCAATGATTGCGCAGTTGAGCGTCTTGTCGACAAAAATTTTCTTGGCAATATCTTGAATATCTTTTGCCGTGACTTTTTCTATTTCCTTTTCTACGTCTTTCGGATCTTTCAGTTTTTCGTGATGAATTTCTTGAGATCCATAAAACATCGCCTGATCGTCGGATGATTCGAGTCCGAGGTAAAGCCGTCCGATCATTCCATCTTTTACTTTTCGCAATTCTCCTTTTGATACCGGAACATCCGCAAGTTTCTTGAACGCCTTGCACACTTCCCCGATCGCCTCTCCCACACGATTTTTGTCTACTCCTGCCCACACGCCAAAGATTCCGTGATCCGTGTACGCGTCGCTAAAGGCGCGGACATAATAACAAATGCCGAGCTCCTCTCTGAATCTGTGCCACAGTCGCCCGCTCATACCTCCGGAAAGAATCGACTGCATCACTGAGAGCGCAGGAATCTGTTTGTCATATAAATCAAAACTGCGAACACCCATCACCATATGTGCCTGATCGATGTCTTTGTGAGCGACCTTGATCGCAGGCTTTGTCTGAGTGTCATTTGTTTTTAGTTTGTCGTGCTTTTTCGCTGTGCTTATATCAGCGAAAATCTCTCGGATTTTTTTCTCAACCTTAGCCACGTCGATATCTCCCGCGACTGTCACAATAGTGCCTTTTGCGACGTAATGCTTTTTTCGATACTCGAGAAAATCCTTCTGGACGAATTTTCGTATATTTTCACGCGGACCGGGAATATCCCATCCTGCCGGCTGATCGCCGTATACGAGCGCCATAAAAATGTTGTGAATATTTCTCTGCGGATTATCCTCGTACATATTTATTT
>DATKHE010000086.1:0-2584 GCA_035510395.1 Minisyncoccota bacterium | reverse complement strand
GTCAATAAGTTGAGCATACATAAAACGATTTGACTTGAAAATCGCGAGACGAGGGTGAAGAGATGTGCCCTTGACCTTCGCCCTGATGCGAGCGTGTCGGCGAGCTCTTTTTTCTGTTTTGGTACTTTTATTTTTCATATTTTTGCGTTTTGAATTTTGCACTTTTACGCCGCTTTCTTGCCCTGCTTTCGGCGGACAATCTGACCCTCGTAGCGAATGCCCTTACCTTTGTATGGTTCAGGCTTTTTGACCGCGTGAATGCCGGCGGCAAAATTACCTACGAGTTCCTTATCGATGCCTGTTATCGTGATTACATTTTTCTCGGATGTTACTTTGAGTCCTGCGGGGATTTTGACAGGAACGGTATGCGAGAAACCGACAGAAAGAATGAGATCGGCGCCTTTGATATCGGCTTTGTAGCCGATACCTTCGACGATGAGTTTTTTCGTATATCCTTTGTTCACACCTTCAATCATATTTTTAATATGCGCCGCGCTTGTTCCCCAAATCGCCGAGTCGGCGACGCTTTTTGTCGTGAGAAAAACAGTATTGTCTTTTACTTCGACTGAAACTTCGGAAGGAATCTCGCGCGAAAGCGAGCCAAGAGCGCCTTTGACCGTGACGATACGCCCCGTAACCTCGACGGTCGTTTTTGGAGCTATTGCTATCGGTTTTTTTCCTATACGAGACATGGTTGTATTTTTATTAAAATTGATTACCAAATACTGAACAAAATTTCGCCGCCGACCTTTGCTTTGCGTGCTTCATCGTCCATCATGATCCCTTTTGGCGTTGAGATGACAAGAGAACCATATCCTTGCTTGACGCGATGTATGTCACGGAATCCTTTGTAGATGCGTTTCGAAAGATGCGACATTCTTTTGACACCCGTGATTCTCGGCTGTCCATTTTCGTTGTACACGAGCTCAAGTTCTATATGTTTTACTTCTTTGCCTTTTTTCATCGGAGCTTTTGTGTATCCTCTGTCCGCAAGCTTTTCAGCGATTGACCACGTAAGATTTGAGTACGGCATAGACACTGACGATTTTTTCGCAGCGCCTCCGTTTTTTATCCTGATAATCAGGTCTGAAATTGAATCGTTCATCATAAAATTACCAGGAAGATTTACGAATACCGGGAATCTGACCTTCGTTTGCAAGTTCACGGAAGCAGATGCGACAGACGCCGAAGTCCCTCATATATGAGCGCTTTCGACCGCAGCGAAAACAGCGCCGTACAAGACGAGAGCTGAATTTCGGCTTTTTTAAAGACCGCGCATTTGTCGATGTTTTTGCCATATGCTTGCCCGTGAGCCTTTATTGGCATCATTCTTTGCGCAAAGTATTTCCTTGCAATGCCAAAAAGACTTTCGGGAAAAGAAAAAAGCTCCTGTGAAGCTTCGAGACACTCTAGCAAAAAGCCCTTTATATCGCAAGCCCCTAAGACCATTAAAATAAAAGCGGCGGCGTCCTAGGACGCCGCCGCTTTTATTGGTTCGGAAATTCCGAATATTACATCTTGTCTGAAATTTCGTGTCGAAGCTTTGAAAGATATCCTGACGCCGCTTCCTGTCCGCCGAGTCCGAACGCAAGTCCGAACGCAAGGGAAAGAGCAACGATAACGCCCGTAAAGAGTGTCTGAATAAAGCCGACTGCGATGCCGAGCTGCTGGAGGGCAATCAAAAATGCGAAAATCCAAATCGCCCACTTTGTGAGTGATCCGAGAAATCCTGCTGATTTGATGTGTCCTGCGCGGGCAGCACCGGTGACGACTTTCTGCATCGCTTCAGCAATAACCACTGCCACAAGAAGAATAAGGACAGCGACGATAACCTGCGGCAAGTACGAAAGTACGACTGCCTGAAGGAAAACATTGACCTGTGTCAAACCGAGTACTTGGAATGATGCAACCAAGAATACCGTGATAATAAACCATTTCACCAAGCCGCCGAGAAATGCGCCTGAATCAAGATTAAATCCTGCGCGCTTTACAACGCTTTCAAAACCAGCCTGCTGAAGAGCAGAATCAATTTTGATTGCCTTGATGATTTGGGAAACGAGGCGACCAACGAGAGCCGCCACAATCCAACCGATAATAAAGATGACGATTGCAACGACAAGGTTTGGCACAAATTGTGCTATACCCATCCAGATGCCCTGGAATGCTGCCGTAAGTGAATCGCCCCATGTTTGTATAACCATAATACTTTAACTTTTCGCTTAAACTAGTAATAAGGGTTAAGAAACCCTTGTTCGTGTCGCTCGCTCGGGAGATTGAAAATAAGAATCCTCAATCTCCGCTCACTTGCTTAACGAATAAAGTAACGAAAAGACCTTTTTCGATACGGGATCAATTATAGCACCTGCAAACAGAGAAAAACCCACAGCTGTGGATAATAGTGATACGAAAACGAAGGGTTATTTGGTTTGAGACGACTAAATTCCGAGCTTATTGAGTACTTTTTGATGAGGAAAATCCAGGACATCCCGCAAAAGCTTGTCGTTCATACTCATTCTGTATGAGAAATCAGCGCTGTTTACCACAAAATAAGAAAGCTCTTTGCCGATATCGGATTCAAGAGAGA
>DATKHE010000085.1:0-4697 GCA_035510395.1 Minisyncoccota bacterium | reverse complement strand
ATTTCAATAGATTTCCCAAAAAGAATTATCAAATTTTATATACATTACTAAACCTTACTATCAAACCTTAATAAATCTCATCCTTATAAAACTAAAAATAAGAAATACTTTGCCCTTAATGCTCCATAAATCAACTGGTCCGAGCTCTCTAGAGTCAATGCTGACATCTCGATTATCACCCAAAACAAAATATTCATCGGGGTCAACATTGTATAAAGTGGTACCAATTTCAGGTGTAGTGGAGACCATCAAATATGACTCGTCAAGAGTAATTCCCACATCATCACGGCTTTGCTTGATAACTATTTTTCCGTTTTCTATATCGAATATTTCTCCTGGCAAAGCAATTACACGCTTGATTATGTTGCCATCATAGACTCTTGGAACGACGACAATGATATCTCCGCGCGCAGGCTGATGAAACCAGTATGCCATTTTATCTACAAAGACGAGATCTCCCGAGAGAATTGTAGGCGCCATAGAGTCGCCGGAAACGAAAAACGACTCAAAAATAAAAAGTCTAACAAGAATCACGATAATAGCTACCACGACTACAACAGAGATTATTTTTTGCTTCCTTGAAAGCATCATAGGATAATACTACCACAATATGAAAAATCGACTTGATACAGAACTCCCCCGCCGAGGCTTGGCACGTTCAAGAAACGACGCTCAAGAAAAGATTCATGCTGGTTTGGTTTCAGTAAATAAAAAAGTAATTACGAAAATGAGCACCCTGATTCAGGATACGGATATTATCAACATCCGAGAAACAGGAAATGATTTTGTGGGGAGAGGCGGGAAAAAATTAGAAGGAGCTATCAAAGAGTGGAATATCGATTTCAAAAATAAAATCATTGTCGATGTAGGATCATCGACTGGCGGATTCACAGAGGTTGCACTTCTCAATGGAGCAAAGAAAGTATATGCAGTAGATGTTGGAAGTGATCAGCTTGATAAAAAGATTCAGGACGATGCTCGCGTAATAGTAATGGAAAAGATTGATATACGAAAAGTTCAATTGAAAGAAAAAATGGACGTAGCGGTTATCGACGTCTCATTCATATCGCTTGAAAAGATTCTCACTCATGTAAAAGGGTTACTTGTACCCCGTGGAATAATTATCGCACTTATAAAACCGCAATTTGAAGTCGGAAAAACTATTGCGACAAAATATAAAGGAATTATCACGTCAGAAATAGAAAGACAGAGATCCTTAAAAAAGGTATCTGAATATGCACAATCAATCGGTCTTTCTATTTTAGGAACAATGGAATCTCCTATCACGGGAACTGACGGAAATGTAGAGTATTTCGCATATATGAAAAATGGTTAGAACACCACTTGCTAAAAACAAAAAATCTGTTATTCTATATACAACTGAGCCCTCGGCTCATTTTTTAATTTATGGAAATCAGAAACATAGCAATTATCGCCCACGTTGACCACGGAAAAACCACTCTTATGGACGCTATTTTGCGCCAGAGCGGCGTTGCAAAAGAGGGCTTTTCAATGGATACAAACGCACTTGAACAAGAGCGCGGTATTACCATTTATGCCAAGAACGCCTCTATTACCTATAAGGGTACGAAGATTAACATTGTAGACACCCCCGGACACGCTGATTTTGGCTCAGAAGTGGAACGCGTCCTCCAATCTATCGACACCGTCCTTCTTCTTGTAGACGCTCAAGAAGGCCCTATGCCCCAGACTCGTTTCGTACTCAAAAAGGCGCTCGAACTCGGAATGAAACCAATCGTCGTTATAAACAAAATCGACAAGCCAGCCGCTCGACCAAAAGAAGCAATGGATGAAATCCTCGAACTTTTCATAGAACTCGGCGCAAATGATGCGCAGCTTGATTTCAAAACTATTTACGCGATTGGACGCGCGAGTGTCGCGATGCGCACCGTTGATGAAAAACAAGTGGACCTTACGCCGCTCCTCGATACCATTCTCGAATCTGTTCCTGCCGCGCAAGCTGACACGACTCTTCCTCTTCGTATGCAGCCATTCAACCTCGCATACGACAATTATACGGGACGACTTGCTGTGGGAAGAATATATGAAGGCAAAGTTCGCGCAGGACAGAATGTTTTTATAAAAAAGCCGACAGGTGAAACTCGAACAGGTAAAGTAACTAAACTTTCTACATTCAAAGGTCTTGACCGGGAGGAAGTACAAGAAGCGTATGCCGGCGATATTGTGATGCTCGCGGGACTTCCAGATATTTTCATTGGGGAAACGATTTGTGAGAATGAGACGCAGGAACCGCTTCGCGCGATATCAATTGATGAGCCGACAATTTCCCTCAACTTTCTTGTCAACAATTCCGCGTTTGCGGGACGAGAAGGAAAATTCGTCACTACTCGCCAAATCCGCGATCGTCTCGAAAAAGAACTCGAAATAAACGTCGGGCTCAAAGTTGATTTTTCATCTCAGGATTTTTTCAAAGTTTATGGACGAGGCGAACTTCACATTTCCATACTTCTCGAAAATATGCGCCGTGAAGGATTTGAACTCCAAGTTTCTCAACCACAAGTTATCACCAAAGAAATCGATGGCGTAATGAGCGAGCCATTTGAAGAAGTAATCGCTGATGTCAAGAGCGATGTATCAGGTGAAGTCATAAAAAAGATTTCTGCGCGCAAAGGAATTCTCACGAATATAAAAGACGAAAACGGACTCGCAC
The DNA here is from genome assembly GCA_035510395.1 of Minisyncoccota bacterium. GTDB lineage: Bacteria > Patescibacteriota > Minisyncoccia > Phycocordibacterales > UBA6065 > DATKHE01. The sequence goes on along the minus strand of DATKHE010000085.1, from coordinate 2,005 downwards.
GCCTAACATTTGAAATACCGACCCGCGGACTTCTCGGATACCGTGGTGAATTCGTCGTTGATACAAAAGGCGAAGGACTGATGTCTTCACGATTTATAGGATTCCGCCCATCTGTCGGTACGATTGAAAAGCACGATTTTGGCTCAATGATCTCGATGGAAAAGGGTAAAGCTGTCGGGTTTGCACTCTGGAATCTTCAAAATCGCGGCACTCTCTATATAGGTCCGGGCGCGGAAGTATATGAAGGAATGGTTGTCGGCAATACATCAAAAGGTGAAGATATGGAAGTAAATCCGTGCAAAGAAAAGGCGCTGTCAAACTATCGCTCTGCAGGAAAAGACGAAGCAATAATGCTCACTCCCCCGCTCACCCTAACAATTGAACGCGGACTTGAAATTATGAAGGACGACGACTATCTCGAAATTACTCCGAAGAATGTGCGATTGAGAAAGCAGAATCTCAAAAGATAAATTACCGAAAAAAAAGCACCGCTCACAAAAGTTGTGGAGGCGCTTGGGCTAACATTGCTTCTATTTCTTGAATGGTTTGGGGATTAACGAGAAATCGCGCTTGGCATCTCCCACAAAGTTCTCGCGGCTGATGCGTAGCTTTGCCCGCGAGAACAGGTAGAATATCTCGTGCGATTACAAATCCAAAACATTCAGAAATAGGCGTTTGGCATTTCAGACATTGTCTGACAACAGATTTAAAAGAGCTCATATATAAAATATATCACACAAACAAAAAACCATCCGCCGTGGCGGATGGTTTTTTGTTTGAAGCTTAGTAGCTTCGGCGAGGGCCGCTGTTGAAGTCTCTGCGCGGAGGTCTATCTTCCTTCGGTTGCGCTTCATTTACTTTGATCGCGCGTCCATCGAGGTCTTTTCCGTCAAACATAGCGATTGCATTCTGTGCGTCTGCATCCTCCATAGTGACGAATCCGAATCCTCGAGAACGTCCGGTCATTCTGTCCGTAAGGACAGTAGCCTCAACGACTGCACCTGCTTTCGCAAATGCTGCATTGAGTGATTCTGAAGTCGTGCCGTAGGAAAGATTTCCTACATACAATTTCTTAGCCATTCTTGATTCTATTCTTTTGATAACTATCGCCCGACCACCCCATTGGCTAAGAAAACTCTTACCCTCCGAAAGCTGACGATGCGGACATACTAGCACGGCTTAATATAAAAAGCAAGTCCCCAGTCCCGTTAGAAGTCTGCCTCCTCTATGATGCACTACAAGAGTACTTTTTGTTTTCTAACTCGCTTGAGAAAGCTTCTAAGAAAACAAAGTCGAAAAGCGGGAAACTTCTAACGGGATTGACAATATTAGGATTTTAGATTAGATTGATGAGATGGCAGAAACACCCGAAAAGACAGGAAAATGGGCGTATTTGAAAGGCGTAGGACGCTTTTATTTTGCACCTGAACTGCGCTCGGTAGCAACCCTTTTCTTTATGATCATATTCGCGTACAGCGCGATTTATTACTTTGCAAATGCGTGGCTCGCGTTGAGCTATATTCACTATACGTTTGCAGGTGGTACGGTACTCTTGAACATTTGGCATCTTTTCTTTGGGCTCGCGTTTATCATCACGCTCTCATTCCCTTTTCTCACATCGCTCTATTCGATTTTTATGCTCTACGAAATCTGGCACATCAAACGTGATTGGGATGTTCACGTGCGCACCGCGCTCACCATTCTCCTCATTGTTTCAAGTACATTGATTATTATTTTCACTGATGTTTCCGCTCACATCATCGGTCGCGCACCCGAACTCCAAAGCTTCATTCAGGACAAAAATCTAACAGGGAGGATTTAACCGGAAATTTCTAATTACTAATTTCTAAATAGCGGAAGAAAATTTCAAGAGCAGTTGACACCCGAGAGCGGTACTAATCACTAGTTTCCAAAAATCAAAATAAAAAAACTGCCGCAACCTTTGAGAGGTGCGACAGTTCGAAACTGCAGATTTTATTCCAGATGAACTCCAAGGAAAATAACC
>DATKHE010000084.1:0-3969 GCA_035510395.1 Minisyncoccota bacterium | reverse complement strand
GGTCTATGCCCTCGCAAGCCGCAGGTGCCCGTGCCATTGCGGAGTCTGGCCACCGCCAACCACGCTACGATAAAAGACTCACCCGCCGAAAAAATACTTCTTGAAGCGGCGCAAAAACTCGGATTTTCCGCGAGAACATTTCACCGAGTATCTCGGCTCGCCCGCACTATCGCCGATTTGGATAAAAAAGAAAAAATCGCTCCAGAACACATTCTTGAAGCGATACAGTACCGACCAAAACAAAATACGTTTGTGTAGTTTGGAAAATTAGTAGCAGCTCGGATACTCAGTAAGGAATGGATTCTGGGCACCGCGAACTTCAATATGAAGATGTGGCCCTGTCGCTTCACCCGTCATACCAACCTCACCGATTTTTTCGCCTTGTGATACCGTCTCACCTTGCGATACAAGAACCGTCCCCGTCGTCATATGAGCATAAAGTGTTTGCGTATCATTTGCATGCGAAATTACGACATAGTTCCCATATCCGCCGTTCCATCCGCCATTATCCCTAGCGACAATGACCGTACCATCAGCAACTGCGTATATTGGCGTGTACTTTGGAGTGGCAAGATCAACTGCATTGTATCCGTGAAGACCTTGTGAAACACAGGCTGACACGAGCGGCATCGCATAATATCCTGGATAGCTTGGGCCATTGGTATTGTGAGCAGGCTCTGGCGGAAGATTGCTATTGGTAATTTTTCCTTGGCGCAGCACTATCGGTGCAGTGGATTGAAGTTCACCGTCAGGAATAATGACTGTCGAACCAACGACAAGAGATTTTTCCGGATCAAGTCCGTTGAAGGAAATAATATCGCTTGGATCTGCCCCCAATTTCTTTGCAATGCTCTCGACAGTATCACCTTTCACTACAATATGTTGGACCCCTGTAATCGGCAAAATGACCAATTGATCGCCGGGAGAAATCGGTCCTGTAATATCATTCGCCCAAATAATCGTATTCACTGATACGCCAAACATATGCGCTATTTGTGACAACGAGTCGCCTTGGCGAACGACGTAGAGAGAGATTGCCGTTGTCGTCGGCGTGTTATTAATATCGGCGATGGTCCCATTTACCCCGGATGAAGACAAAAGCGCAGAATCATCCACGACCTCACTATCAGCAAGGAGAGCTCCTGCTGATACTTGAGTTGGATTTACTGCCGCCTGAAGAACACCGGAATCTGAAGCGCTATCTTGGGTTGTGGTTTCAGCATCAGCCTGGGCTGCCGTGTTTGAAAAGAGAGAAGAAAAAATCCCAGCATAGGCATATGCAGGGACGAGTGATATATAAAGCAAAAATGGCGCGACGAGAATGGGCGCGAATTTAAGCCATTTTTTTGCCTTTTCCGTTCTAGTGCCAGAGTTTCCCGGAAAGGGGGATTTGCGAGAGTAAGAAATAAGCTTTATTGTTAGCCACCAGGTGGGTCTTTGCTTCTATATGGCTCTGTTAAGCCATTTTTTTGATTTGCATCATTTACAGGACGGAGTTAAGTATATGTAAGGAGAAAAGTTAGTCAAATGAGTTGTCCCCCCCTGTAAACATGCCAAAAATAAACAAAAAGCCGCTATCTGGGGTTGATTCCAAATAGCGGCACTATTTTCTATAAAAACCTTGATGCCATTACTTCTTCCCACCCGCCCTCTTCGTATCCAGAGTCACAGAGACAAAGAAACAATGCCTGATCATAAGATTCGACGAAGAGGACAGGCGGGGCTCCGCCGGAAAGCTCATCAAATTTATTGAAAATCTTCACTGACCAGATACGACCAGGTAATATTTCCAGATCAAGAGTCTGACCGACCCCTGAATCTAGATTGCAGTCCAAGGATTGATCCACGACCTTGGAAAAAATGACTCCATCACGGCCACCACAGTAAAGCATCAGGGTAATCTGATAATTATCAGTAGATTTTTTCATTTGTATGTCTTTCTAAGGTACAGGGTTGATATTCATTCCAAAACTACTCTTTCCGTGCGGAAAGTCAAAGATTTTTTATTGTATATTCTTCCTCCTCCCTATATCATCAAGCGAATGGAGCAGACACTATTAAATGAGAACCAAAGGCAGGCGGTGGAATACACCGAAGGGCCATTGCTCGTCATTGCGGGGGCAGGGGCGGGGAAAACCAAGGTTATTACTGAGCGAATTATCTATTTAATTACAAAAAGGGACGTTTTGCCGTCTTCAATCCTCGCAATCACATTCACCAACAAAGCCGCAAGCGAAATGCGAACAAGGGTGCGTGATGCGATGCAATTATTGCCCGTGCAATATGACGATGAGCCGTTTTTGAGTACATTTCACTCGCTGTGCGTATTTATTTTGAGAAACGAGTACGCTGTAGCTGGATTAAAGCGAAATTTCAGTATTTTTGATAAAGATGATTCGAAGCGGGCAATCCGAGCGGCGATGAAATCATTTGATCCCGAGATCGCAAAACAATTTGAGCCGGGAGTTATTCTCGGCATTATTTCTCGTGAAAAAAATGATGGTCGAACACGCGCCGAATTTTCAGAAGGACGAGAAGATCACGTCGCGGAAATCGTTGACGAGGCGTGGAGACGATATGATGAAATTCTTACAAAAGAAAATGCGGTTGATTTTGATGACCTGCTCGTAAAAAGTGTCAGACTTCTTGAAACGCATCAAGAAATCCGACACAAATATATCTCGCGATGGAACTATATACATATAGACGAATATCATGATACGAACAAAATACAGTACGCTCTGGTAAAGCTGCTTGTCGGAGAAGAACAAAATATCTGCGCGGTAGGAGACGTCGATCAAAGTATCTATAGTTGGCGCGGAGCGGATATAAAAAATATCATTCGATTTGAAAAAGATTTTCCGGGAACAAAAACAATACTGCTTGAGGAAAATTATCGGTCAACGCAAACGATTCTCGATGTTGCGAACAGCATCATACAAAAAAACAAAAATCGTTTTGAAAAAAATCTTTTTACCAAAAAAATCGGCGGCGAAAAGATTTCCGTTTATGAAGCATTTGATGAAGCAGATGAAGCTCGATTCGTAGCGACAAAAGCAAAAGAATTGGTGACAAGCGGAACATCTGCTGAACATATTGCCGTGCTTTACCGCGCAAATTTTCAGTCACGTGCCATTGAGGAAGCATTTTTGAATGAGCAAGTGCCCCACATAGTACTCGGCACAAGATTTTTCGACAGAAAAGAAATAAAAGATATGCTTTCGTATCTCAAGGTCGCGATGAATCCTCAGGCTCTTGGTGATATTGCGCGCATCATAAATGCGCCGGCACGAGGAATAGGCAAATCATCTCTTGCAAAAATATTTACGGAAAATGGAACAACGTTGCCGGCAAAACAGGCGGCGGGATGGAATGATTTCAAAATGATTATGAAAGATGTGATGAACATGATTGAAACAAAGCCTGCATCTGTTGCTGTTTTATACACTTTGAAAAGAAGCGGCATTGAAAAGATGCTTTCAGCCGAAGGAGAAGAAGGTCTTGAGCGACTTGAAAACATTACCGAGCTCGTATCCCTCGCAGCTCGGTATGATGGAATGACAGGTATAGCTGGGATTGAGAAATTGCTTGAAAACGCAGCACTTGCGACAGATCAGGATGACCTTGAAAAAAATCCCACCGGGGTGAGGCTCTCGACGGTGCACGCATCAAAGGGGCTTGAATTTGATGTCGTTTTTGTCGCGGGGCTTGAACAAGATTTGTTTCCGCACAAACCGATTGAGAACAGTAGTAGAGCGCGGGATGATGAAGAGGAGCGGCGGCTTTTCTATGTTGCACTTACGCGTGCGCGGAAAAAGATATATTTGTCTCACGCCGGACGACGAATGATATTTGGAACGACACAATTCAATGCGCCATCGGAATTCCTTTTCGATATTCCGGAAGATCTAGTTGAGCCGGAAGAAAAGATCGAATACAGCGGAAAAGTGATATATTTTGATATATGAG
>DATKHE010000083.1:0-8457 GCA_035510395.1 Minisyncoccota bacterium | reverse complement strand
AGGATAGATATTTTTGACAAAACATATTCACGATTTCGCACTGATTCACTCGTTGCCGAAATTTCGGAAAAAGTGGGCGCATATATTTTTCCTGATGATGTGGAGAAACTCTTTTCTATATATCGAAAAATGTTTGTTCTGACGGACGGATTGATGACGCCGCTCGTGGGCAATCTGATTTCTGACCTCGGCTACGATAGGATGTATTCGCTCAAACCGAAAGAAAAAATAAATCAGCCGAAAGTGTGGGATGAAGTGATGAGTTATGTCCATCCGCAACTGACGACAAAAGAGCCGGTACTTCTCGATTTCGGGGCAGCGGGCAAGGGGTATCTCATAGATATTGTTGCCGAAATTATTGATGAGGCAGACATCAAAAATTTTTTAATAAATGCTGGAGGAGATATACGCTGTGAAAGCGCGACTGAAGAGAAATTTACCATCGGTCTCGAAAATCCAAAAGATTTCAAGCAAATAATCGGCACAGTTTCTATTGCAAAGGGAAGCATCTGCGGGTCTTCTGGCAATCGCCGCCGCTGGGACAAATATCATCACATTATAAATCCCAAAACGCTTTCATCACCCGAAAATATTCTCGCGCTCTGGGTTGTTGCTGATACGACTATTCTTGCCGACGCGCTTTCAACAGCACTTTTTTTCATCGAGCCAGAAATAGCCCAAAAAGAATTCACATTTGAATATTTGATTCTCTATCCCGATTTTTCCATAAAAGTTTCGGACGATTTTCCCGGAGAATTTTTTAAATCTTAGATTATTGCTATAATCACAGTTATGCAAAAGCTTATGCAAAGAATTCAGAAAATTATGAGAATGCTGAAACCGTTTTCTCCTGTCGTGCTCCGCATCGGCATTGCATCCGTATTTCTCTGGTTTGGATTTGACCAATTCATTCACACAACTGATTGGATTGGCTATGTCCCGCAGTCAGTGAGCAACTTGCTTCATTTGAGCCCGATAACACTTGTTTATATGAACGGGCTTTTCGAAATCACTTTCGGTCTCGCGCTTTTTCTGGGATTTTATACCCGCTTCGTTGCATTCCTTCTCGCGCTCCATCTTATTGATATCACTTTTATTGTCGGATACTCGGCTATTGGCGTACGTGATTTCGGCCTTTGTATCGCGACCATCGCAATCTGGCTCAATGGAAGAGATTTCTTGAGCCTTGATAGATATATGTCTGTTTCAGCGGACAAGTCTTAATTTTTCTCCGAATTTTTTACTGTGCATTAGTCGAACTTGCAACGAGTGCGTCCAGCGCATCTTGAGCGCTCTGTAGATTTTTGTTGTAGAAAAGTGCGGTTTCAAATTCATTTTTTGCGTCTGCGAGATTTCCTTCTTTTTCGTCGCTTTCACCCCGCAGAACATGCAATTCCGGCACTGCGATATTTCCTTGCTCGAAAACGGTCTCCGAAAGAGAATAAACTTTATCGTATTGTCCGAGCTCATAATACGATTCTATCGGCTCTATTTGATACCAGAGCGTGTTTGGCGGAATGAGCGTCTCCACGCTTTCAAACGCTTGTGTTGATGATGCATAATCGCCGAGATAATAATCTGCAACGGAAAGATTGAATGTTGCGAGATAGTCGGATGAATTTTGAGCTATATCATTCGCCGCGATATTTTTTGCGTCTTGCCATGCTGTCGGCGCATCGACATCATTTCCGAGAATCCCATCGAGCACGGGGACTTGGCTCGGCGACGCGAGGACAATATATTCGTAATTGTAATATTTCCAAAGCGACATAAAATCAGCATCCGAATACATAACGTTCGGACCTTGGAATCCATCCTCATCGATAATCACAGGCGTTGCCGTTGCATCATTGTAGCCTGTGATGACACGATAATGAGCAACTTCGTCGGTTGGCATAAAAAGCGTACGTACCAGGACAGGAAAACCCGCGGCAACGAGCTGTTTCAAAAGGTCTATGTTGCCTGCAGGACGATAATAGGCGATGGGTCCATAGCTTTCTGCCTGTGCAGCGATATCCTCGGGCGGCGTCGATTTTTCATCATTATGCCCCGTTGTGTTATGGTCGGGACGCAAAATATCGGCAAGAGCTTCTTGGGTTACATTGACCCCATAAAATGAGAGATCCATAGATAGTGCTGCTGGACCACAATTGTTGAATGTCTGCGGAACATAATAATTGTCATTGAGAAGAACCTGCAAAGGTAACATCGGGGATGTCGTGGTACTTGCGACGGAAATAGTGGATGTTGTCGCGGCACTCGACGAAATATATGGTGACTGATTTTCTTTCGGCTTTTGGACAAAGATAAAAATCAGCCCTCCGATTACAAGGATCCCTATGACGAAAAATATGAGCCATGATTTACCGATTCTCATCGTGAGGTCATTCTATTCTCTGCTTCAAGGAAAGACAATCAGCTATGCTGACTGCTGCTATTTTTTCTTGAGTGATGCTTTTATGAACGCGGTAAAAAGAGGATGTGGCGCCAAAGGACGAGCTTTGAATTCCGGATGGAATTGAACACCGAGAAAAAATGGGTGTGCGGATCTTGGAAGCTCTGCAATTTCACAAAGATGTCCATCGGGCGATTTTCCAGAGAAAACCATTCCAGCTTTTTCAATTTCAGACACATACGCATTGTTTACTTCAAAGCGATGACGATGGCGCTCGGAAATCTTTTCTGTACCGTATGATGCTTCTGCAATGCTTCCCTTTTTAAGCTTTGCAGGATATGCGCCGAGTCGCATCGTACCTCCATAATCCTGCGCTAACAATTTTTTTTCTTGTTCTGGCATTATATGAACAACAGGATTTTTTGTTTTCGGATTTATTTCAGTCGTGTTCGCGTCTTTGAGCCCCATAACATGGCGTGCGAATTCAATGACTGCCAATTGCATACCGTAACAAAGTCCAAAATATGGGATTTTGTGTTCACGACAGTATTGAATCGCCTTTATTTTGCCTTCAATTCCCGTTTCGCCAAATCCGCCGGGGACAATTATCCCGTCATATTTGGACAAAGCTTTCACTGATGCAAGGCTTGTCTCAAGATTTTTTGCATTTATCCAACTGATGTCAGGATTCACCCCTAAATGATACGCAGAAAATTTTATGGCTTCAATAACAGAAAGATACGCGTCAGAGAGAATGAAGTTACCAGTATCAAAATATTTTCCGACAATTCCGATGTTAACCTTTTGTTTCGTATGCTTTGATTTTGAAACAAAATGTTTCCATGGAGTAAGACCTGCCATTGTGGCCTTTTTGCTCAAGCGAAGAAGTATGAGCAGTCGGTCACCAATACCATCGTGTTCAAAATTGATAGCGACATCATAAATACTTTTTATGTCGGGTGCTGAAATGATATTGTCCACAGGAACGCTTGTTGCATTTGCTATTTTTTCTTTGCGTTTCTTATCGAGCGGGAGCGCGGAGCGGGCAATAATCATATCGGCATGAAGTCCGTAAGAATTCAGCTGGCGTATGGCGTTCTGTGTTGGTTTGGTTTTCATCTCACCGAGAGTTCCTGGCACAGGCAAGAAACTCACGAGAATACTCAAAACATCTTCGGGGTGACGAATCTTTAGGATACGCGCCGCCTCAATAAAAAGTGCGTTTTGATAGTCGCCTATCGTTCCGCCGATTTCAATAACAGAAATATCAGAGTGATTCATCACCGCTGCACGCTCAATGCGCCTTAAAATTTCATCCGTAATATGAGGGATGGCCTCTACACATTTGCCTCCATAGCCGAGATTCCTCTCTTTATCAATAACATACTTATAGACCATTCCGCTCGTAATATAGTCATCATTTGTAAGCGACTTGTTCAGAAAGCGTTCATAATTTCCCATATCCTGATCGGTTTCAAGTCCTGAATCGAGCACGAATACTTCACCATGCTCGGTCGGGTTCATCGTGCCAGCATCAACGTTCAAATAGGGATCAATTTTTACGAGATTTATTTTGAAACCCTTTGATTCAAGAATGGTGCCAATGGATGCGGTCGCGATACCCTTGCCAACTCCTGACATCACGCCTCCGAGAACGAAAATATATTTGTGGGATTTCATTATGAAGACATAATACAACTAACAACCGACAACGTACAACAAACAATCTAAAAAACTATTTAGCTATTTTATTATTCTACTATCTCGCCGCTTTCTTGAGCTTGTATTTGTAGACCGTCACAAGAAGCGGCGAGCCGATGAATATAGATGAATATGTCCCCGTCGTGATGCCGATGAGAAGCGCGAGCGCAAAATGCTGTGTTGATACGGGACCGACAATATAGAGCACAAGTATTGCGAGGAGGGTCGTGAGAGATGTGTTGATTGAGCGGACGAATGTCTGATTGATGCTCTCCCCTACGATGGTATCAAAATCTTTTTTGAGCTTGAGGTCTTCATTTCTGCGAAGATTTTCACGCACGCGGTCAAACACCACGATAGTATCGTGAACAGAGAAACCGAGGATGACGAGAAGTGCGGTGACAAACAATGTGTCTACTTCGATACCGGCAAAATGTCCGAGAATTGAGAATATGCCGGTTGGAATGAGCACATCATGACAAAGGGCGATGATAGCGATGAGTCCGTACCACCACGATGATACTGGTCGCGAAACCTTTCGAAAAGCAAAAGTAATAAAGAGAACGATAGCGAGAAGCACGAGGACGAGAGCAATCCATGATTTCTGGAGGGCTTCTGCGCCGAGTACAGGTCCGATTGAATCAAATTCTTTTTCTTGCGGAGTATACGCGCCATTATCCGCAAGCGCTTTCATCACCGTCGTTTCCTCGGCGGCGGAAATCACTCGCGTGTTGATGATGAAGTCGTTGGTTCCTGCTGGGCGAACAGACAAATCCGTCACTTGTATCGCGGAAGAAACTTGTTTTGAAATCTGCGCTACGGTAGGCGCCGTGCTCGTGCTTACGTACGACACTTCAAGAGATGTTCCCCCGGTGAAATCAATACTCGGTTTCAATCCCCAAAGACAAAGCGAAGCAATCCCAGCAAAAATGAGAATACCTGAGAATGCGTAGAAGAATTTTCTGTGTAAAACGATAAACATATAATTAGCTTTTTAGTTTATTAGTTTGTAGCTTATTAGAAAGACCAGAGCCAAACAAAAACTTCGTGACTTTGTTTTCCTTCTCAACGCCGAGCGCAAGCAACAGTGTCCGTGTCGCAGTAATCGCAGAGAACATTGAGACGAGCACACCGATGAGAAATACGAGCGCAAAGCCCCGCACAATCGGCGTCGATGCAAAATAATAAAGAATAATCGCCGTGATGATTGAGGAAAGATTTGAATCACGAATAGAATTCCACGCACGATGAAAACCCTCGCGTATTGCATCCGGCAGCGTGCGACCGCGGGCGATTTCTTCTTTTGTTCGCTCGAAAATGAGAATGTTCGCATCGACAGCCATACCAATAGAGAGAATAAATCCTGCAATGCCTGCGGAAGTAAGCGTTACAGGAATGAATCTATAAATGGCGAGGTTGATAGCGGTATAAATCGCAAGCGCAAGCACGGCGACAAGTCCCGGTAAGCGATAAAACAATATGAGGAAGAGTCCGACAATAATAAAAGCAATGATGCCGGCGAGAATGCTCGCGTGAAGCGCGGACTCGCCGAGTGTTGCACCGATGGTCTGCGTTGAGATGAGCGTAATCGGAACAGGAAGTGCGCCGAGATTGAGGTCATTCACCGTTGCTTTGACCTGATCAAGAGTAAAATCTCCCGTAATTTGTGCATTGCCCCCGCTGATTTCCTGCTGAATGACCGGCGCTTCTATGAGCGTACCGTCGAGAAATATTGCGAGACGCTGACCAACATTGGCTTTTGTTACTTGGTCAAAAAGAGTTGCGCCGTCACTATTCCATGTGAGCGCAATGTATGGCTGGTACGTCGTCGGATCAAATTCAACATCCGCATGAGACACAAGCTGACCAGTAAGCCCTGTCGGAATAAACGTTTCTGTCGTCTGCGTCGTTGGAGTGGTAGTCGGAGCGATAGCTTTCAAAGTAAGCGTTCCGTTTTTGATGCTTTCAGTCGATAGATTGAGCGTTGGCACGGCAGGGGTTGACGAACCAACGAGCATAAAATCAAGGGATGGAGTTTTCCCAATGATTGCTTCTGCCTGCGTGATGTCAGTCACACCCGGAAGTTCTACAATAAGACGATGATCGGAGTTTCCTATCGTGCCGCCGACTTCCGTTTGAACAATCGGTTCTGACACGCCGAACACGTTCACTCTTTTCTCGACATCGTTTACAAGCGCGTTCATTCTATCATCGACATCAGTCGGCGCTACTTTGGACGTATCTGCGCTATAGACGAGGTAGCTTCCGCCTGAAAGATCAAGACCGAGATGAAATGGATATGTCGTCGAAACAAAAGCAAAATAGCCGACAAGTGCAGCGACGATTATCAAAACCAGTGCCCAGATGCGCTTTTTCAACATAATGCGGTCTACTATAGCTTCTCGCTCCCCAAAAAGCAATTGCCAAAAACCCATATTTTTAGGCTTGTTTTGGGAGGTTTTGGACGCTTGACAAATAATATATAGGGTGTATAATCTACGCGAGAAGTAATGTTCTTTGAGAGTATTAAGTATTTGAACCAAGACATGAAATTCCTTCGTGTTTTGCAAAAATACTCAATATGAAAACGAAACATATGATTATGTACGCTCTCTATTGCCTTATGGGTACCACCTTTCTTGGATGGCCCTGGGTAATGCCTCCGAGTGAGTTCTCAAGAGCATTTCACCTCAATGTGATACTCCCACTCTGCGGCCTGCTCAATCTGGTAGCACTGATCCTACTTACGTGGGAACTGATTGCCCAAATCAAAGAGAAGAAAAAATCCAGGTTTCTCAAAGTCTAAAACAAGAGGGACCTGCAAAAACCGTTCGCCAAGGCGAACGGTTTTATTTTTTGGTTAAAGGTGAATCTTGAATAGTTTTTAGTCGATTTCTTATATCCCACGAATCTTTTTTATTTTCACAATTCCTTTTTATAAATTACAAGCAAATAAAAAGCCGCGCGTGACTTGAAGTGTACGCGCGGCTAAACTCAGACGGAGATGGATAATCGCCCAAGGCAATCGATCTTCAATCACATCAGCTCCAATTCCCCAGCCATTGCACCAACATACCGTGACAAGCCGCAGGATCCCAGAAGTATCTCTCACGTGGAAGACATAGTCATTATATTTGTCTGCACACATGAGAAAGTGGTATATCTCGCGTAGGAAAATTTCTGCGCGGATTTCTCCGAGTTCGGCGACAGCATGGGCATCGGGAACACTTCGCGAAAAGCTGTGTCCCCAAAGTCTCTGCGGACAGACAAGAGGAAGCTCTACCTTGTCCATAAACCACTGCACGAACTCTGTCCCGAGAAAATCGATGGGTAGAGTTCCTTTTTTGCTTTTCTGATTCAATTTGAAATGATCACTAACCCTGAAGGCTTCTTCCCCACCTGGAAATTCAAACTTTATGTTTTCTTGATGGATGAAAATGGACATAGGACACCAAATCTTTCTATTTTGTATTGAGGTTCAATGGAAAGTCGACAGACAGTTCCTCATATTTTCTAGCAAAAATAAAACATTCTGTCAATGCAAAACTATGGACGATTGTAAATCTTATTTTTGTACCATTCGACTTCGCGATGAAGTCCGTCTTTAGGAAGAACTTTCGGATCATATCCGAGCACTCTACGAGCCTTATCAATCTTTGCTGCAGTTTCTATTTGGTCACCCGGTCGAGGAGGAACTTTCTTGATTATGATCTTCGTACCCATAATTTTTTCTATAAGCGCGAGACCCTCCCCCGTCGTAATGGTCTTGTCCGTACCTATATTGAAAATCTCGCCTTTGACGGCGTCCATTTTATCGAGAACAAGGAGACATGCATCGACAATATCGCCCACATAGCTGTAGCTGCGTCGATGAGCCTCCGATCCCTCATAAAGAGTCAGTGGCTCATTATTGAGAACATTCTTGATTACTTTGTGATAAAGCTTTTCAGGACGCTCGCGTTCGCCATAGACAGAAAAGAGGCGCAAGACGGTAACCGGCAAATTTTTATCGCGTGAATATGAAAGCGCAAGTTGTTCGGCAGCAAGCTTGGTAACGCCATAAAAAGATGTCGGCATCGGCTCGGCAGTTTCATCAGAATCGGCACGTGCGCCATAGACGGAAGATGTCGAGATAAAGACAAAAAGTTTTAGGGATTTTATCTTTCGAGCAGCTTCGAGGAGTTTGTAGGTTGCGACGATATTATTTTGGAGATAGGTGTCGAAAGGAGTCATCTCTGATATTCCCGGCTGAGCAGCAAAATGATAGATGACGTCTGCACCGTCCAAAATATTGGAGATATCGTCTCGGGCAATATCTTTTCGCTCGACTGGAATGCCAACTTTTTCCAAGTCCGATATAT
>DATKHE010000082.1:0-2779 GCA_035510395.1 Minisyncoccota bacterium | reverse complement strand
CTATTATACCATCAAGAGCAGTTTGTGCTATGGCTTGAACGAACGGCACCACAGCTTGCGGAGAATACACTTCCGGATTTACGCCGTAAATCACTTCGTCCATTGCAAAGCACGTGCCGTTTCTTACGATGCGATAACTTTTTCTCACGGCAAAGTGCGACATCGCCGCATCGCTCAATTGAAATGTAGCCCAAACGGCTCCGTTTATCATTTGCGATTTCAAAATCAGATTTTGTGGCAGAGTGGTGCAGGATGATACTTGTGAGATTTGCTTGCTCGCGCCGATTCTGACTTCAGCTGATAAAATATTATTTGACCCCGGATATTGAAGGTCGATGATTTGCTCCCCCGTTCCCTCCGGGGCATCTATATTCCACGATTGAGGTAAGAGATATGATATGGCAAAGGTTGTGGTTGCTGTAAATGTATTTGGATATTGAATGGTGAATCCATATGTTGGATTTGAAAAAGTTGAGAGATTGGAAGCGGAATTTTGCGGAAGAGTTTGAGGGGACTCTACAACAGTAGAATGAGATACGTAATATGTCAGCGTATCAAGCGCACAAACTGCGACGAGCAGAAATATAAATATGCCGACAATCCATTTCATAACGACAGGCATAGGCAATTCTTGTCCTCCCCACTGCCATCGCGGTTTTTCCCCCGTCGCGAAGCATATTAAAACGAGTACGAACATAAGAACGATAAGCTGAGGAACAAAAATAATGAGCGTATCGCTTCCTGAATGCGTGACGGCATTGATTCGCAGAAAATCTCCGACAGCCAATGCGACCCACACGAGCATGACGAGCCATCCCTGCCATGTCGTCGGATACCATCCCCAGCCGTATCTTTTTGCTTTGAACCAGTAGTTTTTCATATCCCCATTTTAACATTTAACTCAACAAAAAAACTCCTTGCTGTTTTTGAGACAGAAGGAGTCTAGAGAATCATTACTTTTTCTTGCGATTCCCGTGATAGATAAGCTCCATGGCACGAAACCTCAATTTTTTACGTTGTTGTCGAGTGAGTTTGTTGCACTCCGCCCTATTCTCAGCGGCGAGAACCGTTCCGCGAGTCAGATGCGATTGGGTGATGATACTACGGGCGCGGACTTCAAGTGCTTGTCTCTGCTCGAGAGTGTGATACGCCATTCGTGTTCTGCATCGCCGGACAAACAGGCGTGGGTCTTGACTTGTTTTTTGCTGTGCTTGAAGCGATAGTCTTTTATTTTTAGGTGCGGACATTGCTATCTCCTTTCCAAGAGAAAGAGGTTAGTTTTTCTATTTTGATTATATCCAGAAGAGAACAAATTGCAAACTATGAACCAAACGTAAGCGTGAACACTTGCACGCCGGCATTTGGAATGTGAAGCTCAAGCGTATGCTGCGCATCGTTTGGAAGAGAGACGATATTGTACAATTTCGAGCCAGAAATCGTCACAACCGACTGCCCGTTTTTTGTCACAACATCACTGCCCGCGAGAGTCCCTACAGGTTTGCCATCAATTGAGACAGTCACGTCAGTTGGCGTATTTGCTGATGCGACAATGTACACATATTTTGAATAAAATGGAAACACAACGTCAGCCTCGCCGGTATTTTGCGCGTATTGCTGTTCAAAGTCCCAACTGCCGCCGAGATAAAATCCTGCGCCAGTAAATGTTGTCGGCAATGTAAGCGCCTGTGTTCCTGTCTGCCCTGCCGTTCCGTTCATAAATGTGACATTTCTTTCTGCACCGAAATATGTCTCCGGACTAATATCAAGCATTTGATTTGCAGGATTTACAACTGTCGGCGTACTCGGAATATTTATAGTGAGTCCGAGTTCTTGTGCCCGTTCAGTCAAAAGCGTTTGAATCATCGTCTCTGTGTCCGTATATCCGCCTTCCCCGATATGGTCTTCGCGAATAAATCCGTCTACATCTATCAAATATTCGTGCGGCCAATATTGATTTTGGTATGCATCCCACGTGCCGTAATTGCTGTCGAGAACGACCGGATATGTAATGCCATATTCTTTTGTTGCCGCTGTCACATTATTTATATCTTTTTCAAAATCAAATTCCGGCGTATGAATGCCGATAATTACCAAACCTTTGTCTTCGTATTCTTTGTACCATGTTGTGAGATATGGAAGCGTGCGCTGACAATTGATACAACTGTACGTCCAGAAATCTAAGAGGATTACTTTTTTGCCGATGTATTGGGCGATGGTGACAGGCACAGATGAGGCGCCGAGACTTCCTTCGGGAGTATTTATAAATCCTGTCGGGTCAACAATTTCTTTTGCGCGAGGATATTGCGTCGCCTTTTGAGCAATGAGCGCATTTCGAGCCGCCACAGTCATAGCTGTAGAAGTGCTCGTGATTGTTGTCGGCGTGCTCGTGGCAATAGGAATATCATCGGAAACACCGGATGGCGTACCCGCGGATGGACCAGCTTTTGTTTCTTCAAGATAGGCAATGGCGCCAATGATGAGAAGCAAAACGATGACCAAAACAATTGAGCGTCCTTGTGTTTTCATACAATTATTGATGAAGGATTAAATTATTTACAAAACCGAAATTAGCGACGAGCGACAATTCTCCGGTGAAAACCAAGATGCCAATGACGACGAGTATCCCGCCGAATATTTTGCTTATCCAGGAAAATGCTTTTGTATGTCGTTCAAAAAATATTGATGCCTGCGATGCAAAAAGTCCGACGATGAGAAACGGCACACCGAGTCCGACTGCATAGGAAAAGAAAAGAACGAACGCAGAGCCAGGACTTGATGC
>DATKHE010000081.1:0-6015 GCA_035510395.1 Minisyncoccota bacterium | reverse complement strand
GCTATATACAATATCTGTAAAAATATTGATCTCAAAAAGCTTGAGGAAAAGCTTGAACGTCAGCTTGAAAAAGCATCGACACTCGATACTGAAAAGCTCAACCGCAGACTCTCTGTCGTCAAATCGATGATTCGCTCGGGTGTTCGTCCCGAATGGATGTTCCTTTCGCGGATTCCTGTTATTCCGCCGGCGCTTCGTCCGATGGTGCCGCTCGACGGCGGGCGTTTTGCAACGGCTGACGTAAACGATCTCTATCGTCGCGTCATCAACCGCAATAATCGTCTTTTGAAATTGAAAGAGATTAGCGCGCCTGATGTCATCTTGAGAAATGAAAAAAGAATTCTTCAGGAAGCGGTGGATGCGTTGATCGACAACTCTATTCGTCACGGAAATTCAACGGTTGCAGCGGGATCACTCGCTCAGAAACGCTCGCTCAAATCTCTTGCAGACAATCTCAAAGGCAAGCGAGGTCTTCTTCGCGGAAATCTTCTTGGTAAGCGTGTCGATTATTCTGGACGTTCGGTTATCGTCGTCGGACCTGATCTTGCGCTTGATCAATGCGGACTTCCGAAGCATATGGCGCTTGAACTTTTTAAGCCATTCGTCATTCATGGACTTCTTTCGCGTGAATTGGCATACAACATCCGCGGTGCATCTCGTTTGATCGATGATGCGATTCCGGAAGTCTGGGCGATTCTCGAAGATGTCATCAAAAATAAATACGTGCTTTTGAACCGCGCGCCAACCCTTCACCGTCTTGGTATTCAGGCATTTAAGCCAATTCTCATCGAAGGCAACGCTATTCAAGTTCACCCACTCGTCTGTACTGCATTCAACGCGGACTTCGATGGTGACCAAATGGCAGTGCATGTTCCGCTTTCAGAAGAAGCTCAGATGGAAGCTCGTGAAATTATGGCATCCGACAAAAATATATTGAAGCCCGGAAACGGCGACCCGGTTCTTTCTGCAAAAATGCTCGATATTGTTCTCGGATCATATTGGGTGACAAAAAATGTCACTGGCGAAAAAGGCGACGGTAATATATTTGAAAGTCCTGAAGCGGCGCTTTTGGCACACGATTTCGGGGCTCTCGATTTGAGAGCAAAAATAAAAGTTGCTCCGGGCAAAAGCAAGAAATTCGAGCCATTCGACGGAAACATATTCGAGACAACGGTCGGACGCATTCTCTTCAACAATGTCTTGCCGGCTGATTATCCGTATGTAAATAAAGAAATTGAAATAAAGACGATGCAAGGCATCACCGATGATCTCCTTGCGCGATACGGTATGGTAGGCGTTCCGCCGATTTTGGACAAGATTAAAAAGTTCGGCTTTCATTATGCGACGATTGCAGGCATCACATGGGGAATTGATGACGTGATGACGCCAAAAGGAAAAGAAGATGTCATCAAGCAGGCAAAAGCTGAGGCAGAAAAAATTAATCAGGAATGGAGCGAAGGATTCCTTGCCGAGGATGAACGCATCAGAAAAAATATTGAGATCTGGCACAAGGCAAAAAATGACATCGGAAAACTCATTCCTGCATCGCTCGCACCGAACGGTTCCGTTACGGATATTATTTTGTCCGGCGCGCGAGGCTCGATCGGAAATATCAATCAGATGGTCGGTATGAAAGGACTTATCACAAACACTGCGGGTGAAACTCTCGAATTTCCTATTACCTCGGGAATGAAAGAAGGACTTACTCCTATCGAGTATTTCATTACGACTCACGGTTCACGCAAAGGTCTCACCGATACTGCGCTCAACACCGCGCGCGCAGGATACCTTACTCGTCGCCTCTTCGATGTCGCTCAAGACATTGTTGTGACTGAAGACGACTGTGGTACCAAAGAGTCTATTATTATCAAAAAGGGCGGTACGCTCGGCATAGAAGTATCTCTTGCAAAAAGCATTCGCGGCAGAATTCTTGCGGAAGATCTAAAGGATTCAAGCGGCAAAGTAATCTTCAAAAAAGGTCATTTACTATCAAAACTTGATGCGCAAAAAGTCGAATCCACCGATGTTTCCGAAGTAAAGGTGCGATCGCCGCTCGCGTGTAAAACGCTTCACGGAGTGTGCCAATCTTGTTACGGTATGGATCTCGGCAAGAATCATTTGGTTGATATCGGTGAAGCGGTCGGAACAGTCGCAGCGCAGGCGATCGGCGAGCCGGGGACACAGCTCACGATGCGAACGTTCCATGCCGGTGGTACCGCATCAGTCGGCGGAGATATCACTTCGGGTCTTCCTCGCGTTGAAGAAGTCTTTGAAAAACGCAATCCAAAAAACCCGGCAATCGTTTCTCCTATTTCGGGTACGGTGACTTCAATTACGGTTGTTGACGGTGAAAAAGTTCTCTCAATCATTCCTGATATCGAAGACAAATCGAAAACCAAAGATGTTCTGACGTTCGAAGTCAATCCAAAGCGTATGCTTCTCGTAAAGACGGGTGACAAAGTGACTCGCGGAGAGCTTCTCACTGATGGCTCAGCGTCAATTGATGAAATATTCGAATATGCAGGCAAGGAATCAGCGATGAATTACATCATCCGCGAAATCGGCAAAATTTATGAGCTTCAAGGCGAGACGGTTTCCCGAACGCATATCGAAATCATCGTACGCCAAATGTTCTCTCGTGAACGTGTGAGTACCGCAGGAGACACTCGATTTACCGATGGAGATCTTCTTGATGTTTTCGATCTCAAAGTTGAAAATGCCCGAGTGAAAGATCTCGACAAAGAAGAGGCCAAATCAAAACCGTCGGTCATGGGCATCACGGAAGTATCTCTTTCGCGCCAAAGCTTTCTTTCTGCCGCGTCGTTCCAGCACACGACGCGTATATTCGTGAATGCCGCGATTCGGGGATCAAATGACCATCTTGTTGGATTAAAAGAAAACGTCATTATCGGACATATTATTCCTGCCGGTACTGGATACAAAGGCAGTCCAAAATACGATATGATTCAGAAAATGCAGCCTAAAGACACGGAGAAATTTGAAGGGTAATTTTAGTCAGTAATGGTTGGTGCGGGTATCAGGAATTGATTACTTATGCAAAACCACGTAGAACAAATTAAAGACAGGCTCTCCATCGTTGATGTCGTAGGGCAATACGTCAAACTTGAAAAATCCGGAGTGAATTTCAAGGCAAAATGTCCGTTCCACAATGAAAAAACGGCATCCTTTTTCGTCTCGCCTGATCGCGGCAGCTACTATTGTTTCGGCTGCGGCGCAAAAGGCGATATTTTTTCATTCGTTGAAGCATTTGAAGGGGTGGATTTTATGGGGGCATTAAAAACGCTTGCGGCAAAGGCGGGGATTGAACTCACGCCTGTCGATAAAAAAAGCATCACGAGGAAAGAGCGATTATTTGAAGTGATTGAAGCGGCAACACAGTTTTTTGAAAAAGAACTTTCAAAAAATCCTATAGCGAATGACTATATATTGAAGCGCGGAGTGACTCAAAAAACCATCGGCTATTTCCGTATCGGATATGCGTCAGACGAATGGCGATTACTCAAAACATTTTTAGCTTCGAAAGGATTTACCGACGGCGAAATGTTTTTTGCCGGACTCATAAAGAAAAATGAGAAGGGTGATTATTACGATGTCTTTCGAGGACGGATTATGTTTCCAATAGCAGATTCTTCGGGACGAATCATTGCTTTTTCAGGACGTACGCTTGATGAAGAGAAAAATCCGCCAAAATATCTCAACACTCCTGAAACCGAACTTTTCAAAAAGGCGGATACATTATTTGGTCTCGACAAAGCAAAATCAAGTATTCGCAAATCCGATCACGCCATTCTCGTCGAGGGGCAGATGGATCTCGTGATGTCGCATCAGGCGGGATTTACGAATACGGTGGCATCTTCCGGTACGGCATTCGGTGAAGGAAATGCATCTGTGTCAGGGCTTGCGCTTGTTACGCGGCTAACAAAGAATCTCAAAATCGCTTTTGATTCTGATGATGCAGGAATAAAGGCGGCGCTTCGCGCCGCCCGCGCCGTTCTCGCGCTTGGTATGGATGTCAAAATCGTCGATTATTCTGGGCATACTAAAAAAGAAGATCCTGCAGACATCATTCTCCGTGATAACGAAGAGTGGAAAAGGTTACTTGTGTCTGCGAAACACGTTGTTCTTTTCGTCACCGATATGCTGATTCGTGTCCATACGGATCGGCGCACACTTGTAAAATATATTCCTACGGAGGTTTTGCCGTTTGTCGCATCGATGGAAAAAACCACAGACAAAGCACATTTCATAAAAGAAATCTCCGAAAAGACAGGCATTCGCGAGGATGCTTTGTGGGAAGATCTCAAAACTGTCGCAAAGCAGGTGGGGAATATTTCCGCTGCATCACTCATATCAAAACCGGAGCAGGGAAATATTTTGAGACGCTTGATTGGTGTTATTGAAATCATTAAAAAAGAAAATACTGAAACTGCAGAAAAACATCTCGCAGAACTCAAAACGATAGACCCTGCATCGTATGAGATATATGAAGTGGCATCTGCAGAGGATAGGAGTCAGGCTTCCTTTGAGTCAGAAATTATTTATGGGACGGCGCACCTCGAAAAATCCTATAAAGAGCTTTTATTTTTAATCGAAGAGGAATCTCTCTCGCGCGAGCTCGAGAAAGTCCTTTTCGAGCTTCATATTGCCGAGAAATCAAAAGATAGTGCTCAGACCCAATTGCTTCTCAAGAAATGCGGTGAAATTTCAAAGCGACTGAATCAGGTAAAACAAAGCATTCGCGGACAAAGCACATGATTTGCGTAAAGCCGTGTATCGTATTATTCTCTAATCTCGTAACTCCATGAAAAAAACAAACAAGAAAAAGACAAAAGCAGTGAAAAAGAAGGTCGCAAAGCCAGTAAAATCGGCAAAAAGCATCAAAATTGCCAAGAAAAATCAGGATCAAAATCGCAAAGCTGCGCGTCTTCTTGAAAAAGGTAAAGAGCGAGGCTATGTGACCTACAATGAGATTTTAAAGGAATTCCCGACAATTGAGGACGATGTTATGTATCTTGAAACACTTTACGAAAAGCTCCAGACAGCAGGCATCGATGTGCTCGAGGGTGGAGGAATGCTCGGAGGGGACAAGGAGGAAGTTGCCAACAAAAAGTATCAATTTCACAAAAGCGAATCAAGCTACGATTCTATTCAGATGTATCTCAAAGAAATTGGTCACTATTCGCTCATTAGTGCGGCGCGGGAAAAGGAACTTGCACGGGCGATTGAAAAAGGTGACGAAGAGGCAAAATCGCTTCTTGCAAAAGCGAATCTCCGTCTCGTCGTTTCCATCGCAAAAAAATATGTAGGGCGAAGTCCTGACCTCACACTCCTTGATCTTATCCAGGAAGGAAACCTCGGTCTTTTCAAAGCGGTAGATAAATTCGACTGGACGAAAGGCTACAAATTCTCGACATACGCAACGTGGTGGATTCGTCAGGCGATTACGCGCGCCCTTGCTGACCAGTCACGTACGATCCGTGTACCAGTGCATATGGTGGAAACGATCGCGAAATACAAACAAGTAGTGCGTCGTCTCTCTCAAGACCTCGGGCGAGACCCGCTCGCTGATGAAATCGCGACTGAAATGGGGCTTGATGTCGAGAAGGTCTATCAAATTGAAAAAATTGACCAAGATACGGTGTCGCTCGAAAGTCCTGTAGGAGATGATGGTGACGATTCAAAATCAACGCTTGGAGATTTTGTTGCGGACGATAAAATTCTTTCGCCTGATCAGGAATCATCGCGCCGCATTCTTTCCGACCAAGTCAAAGAAATCTTGAGCGAACTCTCGCCAAAAGAACGTAAAATTCTTGAAATGCGTCATGGACTTATGGACGGCATCACACACACACTCGAAGAAGTGGGAAGGGAATTCGGCGTTACCCGCGAACGCATTCGCCAAATTGAAGCCAAAGCGCACGAGAAAATACGACAGCACGAGAATATTAATCGTCTTAAAAACTACTAACGATTAACTTTTAACAAAAACAAAAC
>DATKHE010000080.1:0-2501 GCA_035510395.1 Minisyncoccota bacterium | reverse complement strand
CTAAAAAGCTAATCCCATGTCCCACACCGTACATCCATATTCGCATAGACTTGGCATCATCAGAGACTGGAAATCTCGTTGGTTTGCTGAAGGTCTGAAATACAATGAATTTTTCAAAGGCGATACGCTCTTGCGCGAATATCTCGTGAAGAAACTCCGCGGTATGTATGTCTCAGGAATCGAAATTGAACGAAGCACCAAAGCCCTCCGACTTATCATCCGTACATCGCGCCCGGGTATTCTCATCGGACGAAATGGGGAAGGTGCGACCAAACTCCGCGCGGATGCTATCGCGTTTATGTCTCGCAGCAAAATAAAGTTGCCAAAAGGTCAGGAACTCAAAATCGATATCGAGGAAATCCGATCCCCAGAATCAAACGCCGCAATTGTATCTCAAATGGTCGCTGAAGCCCTCGAAAAAAGACTTCCATTCCGCCGTGTGATGAAACAGATGGTTGAAAAAGTCATGGCAAATCGTGATGTCAAAGGCGTCAGAATTTTTCTCGGCGGACGACTTGGCGGCGCAGAAATGGCGCGCGTCGAAGAACTCAAACGAGGCCGCGTACCGCTTCAGACATTCCGCGCGGATATCGATTTTGCTCGTGAAAAAGCGCATATGACCTACGGTGACATCGGCATCAAAGTTTGGATTTATCGCGGAGATATATTTGCCAAAAAACAAGGAGCGTAGCGACTATGTTTTTTGAGCACCCCTCACCATTTTCAACACTTACATATATGAAACACTTTACAAACAATCGAGAGAATACAAAAGGAACTGCCCTCGCGCGCTATTCATTAAAAATGGTGAGGGGTGGTGATTTTTATACTCATTTTATTCGTTAAAAATCTACCATGCTTACTCCAAAGAAAGTTAAATATCGAAAGTGGCACACGATGCGCAAGAATCCGAAGAAAGTCGGATTTGAAACTCGCGGCACCAAGCTTTCATTTGGTTCTTTTGGAATCAAAGCAACGACCTACGGACGTATTCGATCAGAACAAATCGAGGCTGCTCGAAAAGTACTTTCTCGTGAAATAGGAAAAAACGGCAAGCTTTGGATTCGCATTTTCCCTGATATGCCGTACACCCAGAAGCCTGCCGAAGTAAAACTCGGTAAAGGAAAAGGCGATGTGCAGGGATACTGCGCGCCGGTAAAACCAGGACGAGTGATTTTCGAAGTTGACGGAATTGACGAAGCACTTGCTCGAGAGTCGCTCAGAAAGACTGGTACAAAACTTCCGGTCAAGACGATGATTGTCGACCGAACGCTTGCATAATCTAGATAAATCAATAGTATTTCATTTTTATGGACGAACTCATCAAAAAAACAATCGCAGAACTCACAAAGGCAGTCGCCGACAAGCGTGAAGCTCTTCGCGTGTGGCGTTTTGGCATCACAGGCAGTAAAGTGAAGAATATGAAGGAAGGTCGCGCGATGCGAAAGGAAATCGCTCGAATGCTCACAGCAATCAATCAGAAGAAGGCGGCTGAAGTAGCAAAGAAATAATTTTATGAAAACCGTAACAAAACCAGCTCTAAAAGAAATAATGCATCCAAAGAAAATCTCTGGTGTTGTTACCTCTGACAAGATGAAGGACACGATTGTGGTCAAAACAGAGCGATTCGTAAAGCACGCGAAATATCAGAAGTTCTTCAAGGTTTCAAAGAAATACAAAGCGCATGACGCAGGCAATACGAAAAAGATTGGTGATAAGGTTGAAATAGTCGAAACAAGACCAATTTCCAAGGATAAACATTTTAAAGTAATATAAAAAGGCCATAGGGTTTAGGGTATAGAAAAACCTAAATCCTTCACCCTAAAACCTAACCCCTAATCAAATGATACAAGATCGCTCAATCGTGAATATCGCAGACAACTCCGGAGGCCGAATCGGCCGCGTATTCAAAGTACTCGGAAGCTCAAAGAAACGCTGGTCTCAGATTGGCGATGTCGTCGTTATCTCTATTCAGAAAGCTGATCCTCGAAAAGCCGTAAAGAAAAAGGATGTTCATCACGCAGTGGTCGTGCGACAGGTGCGCGCGATGCAGAGAAAGGACGGTTCATACATCCGATTTGATGAGAATGCAGTCGTCATCATTGAGAAGGACAAGAAAGAGCCGATTGCAGGACGCGTGTTCGGTCCAATTCCTCGAGAAATCGCTGAGAAAGGTTATCAGACTATCGCGTCTCGCGCCGCTGAAATCGTTTAAAAATAATGAGTATTCGAATATATTTTTAACAAACCCAGCACCACTTTCAACCCACATTTATATGAACCACTTTACAAACATTCAAAACAATATAGAGTCTATAGCTACGACGCACTCATCATTGAAAGTGGTGCTGGGTGCTGATTTTTATACTCATTTCATTCGTTAAAAAACTACCATGCATGTAAAAAAAGGAGACAAAGTAATAATTCTCGCAGGCAAAGACAAAGGTAAGACCGGTGAGATTTTGCTATCTCTTCCAAAGAAAAACAAAGTTGTGGTCTCT
>DATKHE010000079.1:0-4998 GCA_035510395.1 Minisyncoccota bacterium | reverse complement strand
GGGAATGATGAAACAAATGAATCCGAGCGTGGCAAAAACAAATAAAAGTATCCAAAGTATGACGAGTGAAAGATATTTTTCAAATGTGATAGACGACACAGATTTGAATGTAAATTTTATTCCCGAAGTTTCAATGAGTGCGATTTTTATCAAAATGAGAGAAAGGAAAAATTCTGCGAGATAAGAAATAATTATTCCAATCGCAGACATTCCCGAGTGTGCAATCTCTTTTTGGAGGATGCCAATGATAAGACCGAGTGCAATCACCACGAGCGCGGTGAGAGCAAGCACAAGCCAATTGTCTTTTGTTTTTTCAAATCCAAACGCAAACGCTTCTTTGATTGAAAACATAATGCAATCTTAGCACGCTAGAGTTTTTTGATGAGTGCACGAGTGATTGGACCAAAGTATCCGGCAGCAGGAACAATATGATAATACTTTTGAAAACGAATAAGCGCAGCTTTCGTCAACGCACCAAAAAATGTTGTTTCACTCCCCGCTGAACCAGCACCACTCTTTGCAAGAATGAATCCATGAGCATTCAAAAATTGCTGAAGCATTTCTACATCATTACCAGTCGAATTAAGTGTAAGGTCGCGTGGGATGGATGAAATAGAAGCATTGGTTGCCGTCGTGATTGTGACGGTGGTAGTTATTGTATTAGTGGTAGGTATGTGCGAATTCACTAATGCAGAATTACGAGAAGATGATTGACCATAAAAATGTGTCACGGGCACGGGTGTTGTAGTCGTTGTCGTGTTTGAAGAAACGCAGGCATTTCCTGGCGTGATCGTCACTATTTCTGATGATCCACTTGTGTTGTCTATGGTAAGTACAGATGTATTGGTGTTACAAACTGTAGAGAGTGAGAGCGTATTTGAAAGATCACGTGAACTATCAAGCGATGTGATGACGACAGAAGATCCCGTTGGAATCGTAAAGACAAAATTCGTGCTATTTACTACAAGATCATCGAATGTGTTTGATGAGGCGAGCGAATATGTGGAAGTGTCTGAGGGAAGCACGAGCATCGCGTTACCATCGCTTACCGTTACATTTGCGGCAAGAGCTAATGGCACAATTACAAATCCACCGATAATTATGAAGCCCGCGAAAGTGGCAAATCTGAAAATCCTATAAAACTTCAACATTAGAATGTTAATAGTGCGGACCGCTTCCATGTGTTTGTAGAGACGCACACATATACGAACCCTGTGTCCCATGAGATTGTTCCTGTGGTACACGCAGCAGATGAAGAAGAGGGCGTGCTTGATTGTTCGATAATTGTTGATGTCGCATCTATATCAAGCGCTGCGGCAGGGTTTGTTGTTCCAATGCCGACAGCACCTCCCTCTTTGATAGTCATCAGTGGTGTTTCGCTAGGATAAGTTGCATTCCTTCCAAAAAAAGTTATGTCGCCGCTTGTCCCTGCTATTTCAAATCTGCGGGAAGGACCGCTTGTATTTGTCTGAATAATCCTGAATGGATAATATGTAGTGCTGTCCTCGTTATATGCTTCATTAAAAGCCGACCCCGTATATGGTGCCGCCCCGCCTCCGTTATTCCCCCAACCACCGGCCCATCCATATCCTTCCGTCCCGTCGGGTACATCGTTTCCAACTCCATATACAACTGAGAAACCTGCTGAGTTTAATTGCTGGAGCTTTAAAACATTGCCGCCAAAACCAGTTCCATTCCAATTTACTTTTAGCACATGCTCCCTGTTGTTGCCTGTTGATACAAAATACGTTTGTCGATTTGTTGTTGAAAGCACGCTCCCGTCATCAGAAAGACCAGACGCGACAACTTGTCCGCTTGAATTTGTTTGTAAGATTGGATTAATTGCATCCTCTGCGTTGGCAACAGTAATTCCATACGTATCCTCCACATATCCTCTAATGCTTGCAAGAGTGTTCGCACTTGGAACTGAATTGAGAAACATTCCGAGCGCAAAATCGCCGATGAAATTTTCACCGCCGGCATTATTTGCGCCAAGCGTGAGTATGGCGGATGCAAATGAATTGAGTGATGGAGTCCCTTGAGCAATTTGCGTGCCGTCTTCATAAACAGTTACTGTCGAACCAGATTTAGTAATCTCAATAAAATATGCAGTATTATCTACCGCTTGCTGGCTACTGACAACATCCGCATTGTATCCATTAAATGAAATGTAGGGGGTCGGCGTCACCGCGAGCATTTCACGCCGTTCACCATTGGATTCATTTCCAAACGCAAGAAAAGTACTGACAGCAGAAAGGGTGGTAGGCCTTACAACAGCCCCCATATACCAGTTACCCGTGAGAGATTGACCTCCTGTAACTGTCTGCATATATTGAGACCCGGAAAAATGCAAGACGGGCTGTCCATTTATCGCGTCTCCGCTACTTCCGCTTTCATAGAGAGGCCGAGCAGAACCCGACTGTGTCGCATTGTCCGCATTACCGCTTGCATCAGTAAATGTCGAGACAGTTGTTCCATCTGAAACCGGCGTGAGACGATTTGCTTCAAAGAGAGCTACCCATCCAACTGATGGAAGGGTAAAAGACGTATTTGAAAGAGTTAAACTAGAAAACGATCCCGACCCGGGAGTAATATCGCCAATGGCGCCCGGTGAATGCTGATCAAAACCTCCACCTGAAATCGTATTACATCCGAATGTTCCTCCGCTCCATGTGAGCGCGCTTGAGCCCGACGTGTTGCAAGTAGAAAGTCCTGCGCCGAAAAAATTGGTTGTTGACGCAGTAGTGGCAAAAAAGGTGGTTGAGGTTGCGTTTGTTGTTGTCGCGTGTGTTGCGATGAGATCTGTGAGACCCTTGATAACAGCAAGATTGTTGAGCGTCGTCGTACTTTCGAGGGCAACATCAAACCTCGCCTGCGTATAGTAAAGATTAGTTCCCTCAGAAAGATTTGAAGTAGTAAACGGCGACAAAGATACGGTAAGTGCACTGCCCGTATCTGTGAGCCCTGTCCCGAGCAAATTTGAGAAGGAACTGCCGTTGACAGTAAGGTTTCCTGAGACAGAAATGTCGGTGCCAATACTTGTCGCAGAAGCAAACTGAAGAGGAAGCAATGCGAGTGTGCTGATGAGTATGAGGTATTTGAATTTGTGAAAAAGATTCATGTATTTACTGACGAGAATCGCATCTTCATTGTAACATTGAGCGAAAAAGCAGCAAGTTTGTGTCATTTCTGTGTTAAGGGAAGCGTTGGAAATCAGGGACTGTTGCAATAATCAAAAAACCCCGCGCCTATGGCGCGGGGTTTTTTTGTCTTAGCTATTTTCTTTTTTCAGCAATTTCTTTCTCGACATTTGGAGGAACAACAGCATAGTGATCAAATTCCATAGTTGATGATCCTTGACCTGACGTCATCGAACGAAGCTGTGTCGTGTATCCAAACATTTCTGAGAGAGGCACTTTTGCGCGAATGACCTGCGCCATTCCGCGCATTTCGGTGCCCTCTATTAGTCCGCGTTTTGATGCGATTGAGCCCGTGATATCACCCATATATTTCTCCGGCGCCAAAATTTCCACTTTCATAATCGGTTCAAGAATGACGGGACGCGCGCGTTTTGATGCGATTTGAAATGCCTGAGATGCCGCAATCTTGTACGCGATTTCTGACGAGTCTACATCGTGATACGAACCATACGTAAGTTCGCAGGAAATATTTACCATTTTGAATCCAGCGACAACGCCTCTATCCATCGCTTCGTGCACGCCTTTTTCAACAGCAGGAATGAATTCATTCGGAATCACTCCTCCTTTGATTGAGTTTATAAACTCAAAATCATCATAACGGCTGACGTTTTTCGGAATCTTCTCGCCTTCCACAATCGGCTCCATCGGTTTGATATTTATTTTCACGTGACCGTACTGACCTTTTCCTCCAGACTGCTTTATGTATTTATATTCCTCCTCCGCAGTACCGAGAATCGTCTCGCGATATGCCACCTGCGGTTTGCCGACATTCGCCTCAACGGTAAATTCGCGCTTCATACGATCAACCATAATTTCGAGGTGAAGTTCTCCCATTCCTGAAATAATTGTCTCGCCTGTCTCGGAATTTGCGCTGATTTTGAATGTTGGGTCTTCATTGGCAAGCTTGCGAAGCGCGCCGCCCATTTTTTCCTGGTCAGCTTTTGTTTTTGGTTCGATGCGCAGAGACACCACAGGTTCGACGAATTTAATGACTTCGAGAATAATCGGTTTGTTTTCATCACAGAGCGTATGCGACGTGAACGCTTCTTTGATTCCCACCGCTGCCGCGATTTCGCCGGCAAAAACTTTCTTCACCTCTTCGCGCTCATTTGCCTGAAGTCGCACGATGCGGGAAAGACGTTCTTTTCTGCCCGTTGTTGAATTATAAATATATGAACCAGCTTCAATCGTTCCTGAATACACGCGAAAGAAAGTAAGCTGACCGACGAATGGATCGTTTTGAAGCTTGAATGCAAGTGCAGAAAACGGCTCCTCATCAGATGGCCCACGGGTGATTTCATTTCCCGTATTTGGATCAATACCTTTGACTGGTGGAATATCGAGAGGTGATGGAAGATAATCAACCACAGCATCGAGAATGAGCTGAACACCTTTGTTTTTGAGCGCTGAACCCGTCATCACAGGGAAAATTTTATTTTTGAGCACCGCGTTGCGCAAACCTTTTTTTATCGTATCAATATCAAAGACTTTTCCTTCAAGATACGCAGTCATCAAAGAATCATCTGTCTCTGCGATGCGCTCAATCATCTGCGCGCGCCATTTGTCAGCCTCAGCTTTCATATCCGCCGGGATTTCCTGCTCTATGACATTGATTCCCATTTCGCCGTCAAAACGATACGCCTTCATACGAATGAGATCGATGACGCCGTCAAACGTTTCTGCCGCGCCGATCGGAAGCTGAATAGGAACTGCATATTTGCTCAACCGCGCAAGAATTGATTGATATGAGTGATCAAATGATGCGCCCATTCTGTCCATTTTGTTTATAAAACAGATG
>DATKHE010000078.1:0-2330 GCA_035510395.1 Minisyncoccota bacterium | reverse complement strand
CATTGTATCCGACAAAACCAATGACGTGCGCAGCGGTCGTTGAGGCAGGATAAAAGCGCCAGTTCGTCTGCGTAGTCTCGACTCCCGCGATATCAAGTGCAGCGATTTTGTCTTTTGTTGTTTCGTCGACTTTGTCTGCGATCACTTGGTACAGGTTGCCCTTGGCAACTTGTGCCATAAATGTATTGTCGTCAAGCGGCAGAATATTTGAAAGCAAATTGAAATCGTCCTCCGGATTTTTCATAAGCGTCGGATTGATAGCAATCGTATACGCAGATGAAAGTGTTGCTGCAGAGATTTGCTGACCGTCTTTCGTCGTAAAATAAATAGTGCCCCGTTCAAAAATTGGTGCTGAGATACTTTCATATTGCGTATCTGCCTCGGCACGATAGGCTGAGCCTTTCATTACTTGGAGATAGTACAGTCGCCCCGCATAGATGAGGGCGACTACGGCAACAATGATTCCGATAAAACGAATTCTGCCTTCGGTCACGAATGATAGTGATTATTGCGAATTAACAGGCGCAAGCGATAGGAGCGGCTGCGGAGCGTCAGACAAGTACGCGACGCTCGGCGCCGGAGCAAGTCCAAGCGACAGAGCTTTGTCCGCAGTGATTCCTACTTCAAGCGTACTATATCTGCCCTCAAGCGCGCCAATGTCGGATGTTGCGATCGTTATGCTTTGATTGAGCGATTGGCGTGAGATGACACTCAAGACCGCCATATTGAGAAAATAAGCATATAAAATGACAAGGAGCGCGACAATACCTAAAAGTACCCAAAGTAAAACGGGTTTCTGTTTTGTATTTAATTGTTTTGAAATGTATGCGGTCATATTTTTTCTATGATTCGTAATTTCGCGCTTCGCGAGCGAGGGTTTTGAGTGATTTCCTCGCGAGTCACGACAACAGGTCTTTTATTGATAAGGAGCCAGCCTTCTTTTGATAAATCCTTCATAAATGACTTCACGATGCGGTCTTCCAAACTATGAAACGATATGACGGCAATGCGTCCGTGAGGTGAAAATATATCTACGCTGTCAGCAAGACCTCTTTTCAGGGCGTCCAATTCCCCATTCACTGCGATACGGAGTGCTTGAAATGTCTTGGTTGCCGGGTGAAGACGTCCGCGCGGTGCTTTGCCGTATGCACGCATTACTATGTCTGCGAGTTGTGTTGTTGTCGTGATCGCAAACTTCCTCCGCGCAAGAACGATGGCTTTCGCAATTTTCCGCGCGCGGGTTTCCTCCCCATATGCGTACAAAACATTCGCAATATCTTCCTCTCTCCAATTGTTCACAATGTCTTCCGCTGAAAAAAGGGTTTGATCTGACATTTTCATAGAAAGCGGTCCGTCGTGAAGAAATGAAAATCCTCGCGCCGGATCGTCAAATTGAAATGATGATGCGCCGAGGTCAAACAGGATTTTTGAGACGTGAGTGATCCCCTCTTTGGCAAGCATTTCTTTCGCGTCTTTGAAATTGCCTTTTAGAAATTTGATATTTCCTTGCCATTTTTTGAGATTTTTTTGAGCCTGCTCTATTGCATAATCATCTTGATCAATGCCGATATAGCTAATCCTTTTCCCTCTCAAAAAAATCTCTCGGGCATGCCCTCCTCCGCCAAGCGTCATATCAAGGACAACATCGCCGTCTTTGATATCGAGTCCGTCTATTGTCTCTTGTAAAAGAACTGGAATATGCATGAGAAGACCTTAGCGAGTAGTTACATTTTCGGCGAAAGAGGCCATTTGTCTCTCTGCCGTCCTGCGATACTCTACCCACGTCTTCTCGTTCCAAATTTCCACTTTGTTCTGCACCCCAATGAGAGCAACCTTGCCTTTCAAGTTTGCCCACTCGATGAGAAAATCTGGGACGAGAATTCGTCCTATCGAATCTACTTCCGCCTCCATCGCGCCTCCGAACGTCAAACGATTGAATCCGCGATTATCTTTTCGCAATGTTTCCTGCGAAAGCGTCTGCGAAAAATTCGCCCACTCTTTTGGAGTGAACACAGAAAGACATTTATCGACTCCCTTTGCGAGCACGACTTTCTTCCCCATTTCCTGTCTGAATTTTGAAGGCAAAGAGACGCGATTCTTTTCGTCTATGCCGTGTATGTATTCACCGATAAGCATCTATTTTTGATTCTTACGCAACACTTTTACAGGCACACGGATTTTCACTCCGCTTACCCTCACGACTTGTATTTCCTTACTTACACCTCCGATATTTGTAATTGCTTTTCGTACGACAAATTTCATATGGCGTTCGTGAGAATTTTTTATGTGAAAAATGACCTAAGTTATCATATTCCACTATTTCCCACTTG
>DATKHE010000077.1:0-2722 GCA_035510395.1 Minisyncoccota bacterium | reverse complement strand
ACTCAATTAATTATACGCAAAAGGGAAGCATTACTTTGGGTTTGAATCGTTCAGGCGGCAACATTATATTCACGGTCGAGGACACGGGTGTCGGAATCAATGATGAAGACAAGACAAAACTCTTCACCCAAGGCGGTCGAGGCAAAGAATCTTCGAAAATAAACGTCAACTCTACCGGCTACGGGCTCGTATTCGTAAAATCTGTTGCCGAAGCCCATCACGGCTCCGTCCGCGCCGACTCCCTCGGCACCGGCAAGGGCTCGACATTTACGATGGAACTCCCCGCGGGGAAGTAAACGAAGCATATCCAATGGCAAAACACTTAATCATCGCATCGTATGACGGCATCAATACCGGAAATTATGGTGATTCGCTTATTTGGCATGGTACAAAGACACTATTAAATTCACTGAATATTAGTGAAAATTATGTGGAGATATCATCTCCTCTTGAGGAGATTAATAAATATTCTGATGAAGAAAGACCTGTAATTTTTGAGTGTGTGAATATTTTGCCCCACTTAGCAAAAAGAGATTTGAATTTTCCCGGAGTTGTTTTGACAGGTGTTTCTTTTCAGGAAACATTTGAACGAAACAAAAAAGACCCACGATGGGGAAATACTATCGTCCTGCAAGAATTGGAAGCAAAGACATTTTTTGAAATTGAAAGACCCCGTTATAAATCTGAAGCAGAAAAATATGGTTATCCTGTATTTGAAAAAGCAGATGATGCGATTGATACTTGTCTGAAATTTTTATCTTGACAAATATTTCTATCTCGACTATCCTCTGTTTAGAACTTTGAGAATTACAATATCTAAGATGTAGGTCCCTGAGAGAGAACTCAAGGGGATTGGGCCTATGTCGTCCGCCGATTTGGCGGGCAAGATGATTCTTGCTAGGAGCCCCTTCATAAATCTAAGCGCAGTAAATGGTCGTAAAAAACCAGCTTGTCTGCCAAAATATTCAAATTTCTACTACGAATCATTCATTTCTCGTCGGCGTATCTCGATACACCTTCTCGAACTTCATGCTTCTCGTGACGAAATTTGAATATTTTACCTAGACATTAGATTTAAGAATGGGCTCCAGGTGAAAATCCGGAATCCTCCGTAATCATAGGATAATCGATATCTGCCGAAAGGCGCACGAGTCGATGAAAGTCCGCGTAAGAATTTTGCGCGGAGAAACTAAGGTGGCACCGCGGAATCATTTTGAATCCCGCCCTTATTGCACAAGCGTTTGCTTGCGTCATGAGGGCGGGATTTTTTGTTGTCTTAACAAAAAACGACCCGCATTCTGTTCTTTAAAAAAGTAAATGTATGACAAACCTAGATATGTTCACTGAAAGTGTCAGAAAAACTCTCTCTGATGGGCGCAGATATGTGCCCATCATTGAGACCATCACAGCGTGTGTCAATCCGGCTGATCTCTACGAAATTATGACTCAAGGGAATGAGGCTCCTGCCTGCATTCTTGAAGGTGCTGGTTCGGGGAAAAAGTCGAGATTCTCATTCGTCTGTTTCAATGGAAAATATCCTATGGTCGTACACGACCTCAAGGATCTTCAATCATTGAAAAAGCTTCTCCATCGGAATTCTCCGCTGCCTCATAAAACACTTCCGTTCATCGGAGGATATATTGGAGGCATCGGGCACGAAGCAATCTCTCTTGTGGAGAAAAGCGTTGAGCCGCATCCTATCGATCCGTTCAATATCCCCCTCGCGTGTCTCTATTTTTTTCACGAGGTAATCGTTGTCGATAATGAAAAAAATGAGATGCATGTGGTAGTGAATGTCCTTGTTGAAAGCACTGATGACAACCTCATCCTCGCTTACGAAAATGGATGCTCACGAGTCGGAGAGATAATCCGGAAGATAAGTTTGGGAAATCCCAACGCAAATGTTCCAGACAAAATCGTGTACGGACCGATTGTCTCCAACATGACGATTGAGGAATACTGCCATATGGTCGAAGAAGCAAAATCGCTTATCGAACAAGGCGAAGTATTCCAGATCGTTCTGTCGCAGCGTTTCTCGGCACCTTATTATGGTTCGAGTCTCGCTCTCTACAGAGAGTTGCGGGCACTCAATCCATCGCCATATATGTTCTATATGAGATACGGCAGCGAGTGCCGCAACATGGTGCTTCTCGGAGCTTCTCCTGAGGTCATGGTCGGCATCGACAAAGGGAAAATGCGCATCAGACCAATTGCGGGAACGCGCAGAAGAGTGAGCGATCTCGTCGAGAATGAAAGACTTAAGAAAGAACTTCTCGATGATCCGAAAGAACGCGCCGAGCATATGATGCTTGTCGATCTCGCAAGAAACGATGTCGGCAAATACTGCGGGGCGAATTCCATACGCGTAACAACGCTGATGGAAGTTGAAAACTATAGCCACGTGATGCATATCGTCTCTGAAGTGCAGGCAATGCTTCGTGATGGTGTTCATCCTCTCGATGCCTGTCTCGGCTCATTACCGGCTGGTACGTTGTCGGGTGCTCCAAAAGTCCGAGCACTCCAGCACATCAGCAGACTGGAAAAATCACAGCGAGGTCTCTATGGAGGAACTTTCGGGTGGTTCACCCACGAGTCGCTTGATACGTGTATCTTCATCAGGAGCGCCATGCTTCTCGATGGAGTACTTCACTGGCAGAGCGGCGCGGGTATTGTCGCCGATTCTGTTCCTCAGTCGGAATATGATGAGACGATCGTAAAAGCT
>DATKHE010000076.1:0-4658 GCA_035510395.1 Minisyncoccota bacterium | reverse complement strand
GTCGAATCGAGCGATATGTCAGACTTTGAAAATATGGCTTCACTCGAGCCTTTTTTTGAACTATCTGCCCCCTTTATATTTTCGTTACTTGACATATTTTATGTAGTATGCTAGGATAGAAGCGAAATCGAATTGTCGTATACAATATCGTTTCCTTTCCAGACCATAAATCTCTAAGCGATTAAGCCTTACCGCTTACTAGCATTTCATTTGAGGACATTCTGGTTCTCATCCTTCGGGGTGTTTACTGGGGTCATCCTTGAACTTTTGCTTAACTTTAACCTCCCGGTCTAAGTATTGCTTAGAGATTTATGTTCTGGAACACTTGCCCGTTGCGAAATCACTATATATAGATTTCGCGTCGGGACTCTGTTCCAATGCTACTCCTCGCATTTATCGTTTGCAATAGATATTTGAAAAGAAGCACATAAACACGCGGCGGTCTAGAACGGTGCGCGATTACATTTCATCTTCAAGCTCGATGACGCGTCCGAGTTCGTCAAATGAGGTGATTCCTTTCAATACTTTCAAAATCCCGTCTTCTCGCATATTCATAATGCCTTGCTCTCTCGTCGCGGCTTCTATTTCGTGATCGCTTGGATTCGTTCGCAGTATTTTCTCGAGCGATGTGTCGGTTTTTATTGCTTCGTATATTCCTGTACGGCCTTTGTAGCCGAGATTGTTGCATACTGCGCATCCGACTGATTGATACATTTTGCTCGTATCGATTCCTTTTACAAAATCCCTGTTTTTTATTCCTGCAACCGTTTCATCGATGATTTTTTTAGCACTTCCTTCAACAGGAACCTGTTTTTTACAATTTTGGCAGAGTTTTCGGACAAGACGCTGCGCAAGCGCGAGATTGATCGCGGACGTCATTATCTTTGTATCAATGCCGAGATCACTCAATCGCGGATATGTTCCTGCGGCAGAGTTCGTGTGAAGTGTTGAAAACACAAGATGCCCCGTAAGCGATGCGTTCACGGCAACGCCGGCAGTTTCCGAGTCACGAATTTCACCGACCATAATAACGTCAGGATCTTGGCG
The DNA here is from genome assembly GCA_035510395.1 of Minisyncoccota bacterium. Taxonomy (GTDB): domain Bacteria; phylum Patescibacteriota; class Minisyncoccia; order Phycocordibacterales; family UBA6065; genus DATKHE01. The sequence continues at coordinate 3,611 of DATKHE010000076.1, read as the reverse complement.
AAGTGCTGAGCGCAATCCTCCGGCAAAGTTGTATCCCTTATCGCCATTTGTCTGCGTCTGCACAATGCCGTTTAAATGGTACTCAATCGGATCTTCTATGGTGATGATTTTTATTTCCGGCGAATAGACTTTTTTCAAAAATGCGTAAAGTGTTGTCGTTTTTCCCGATCCTGTCGGGCCTGTGGTGAGAATCATTCCATTTGGACGCGAGATTTCGTGATTTAAAATCACAAGCAAATTTTCAGGAATACCAAGTTCTTCGAGCGGCACCTGTATCGATTTTGGATTGAGTATTCGCATCACGATTGATTCATCGTAGGCGCCGGGAAGTATCGAGGTACGGATTTCCATTTCGCTGTTGCTGATTTTTACGCTGAAACGCCCGTCCTGAGCCTCGTTTTTTACATTAAGCTTTAATCCCGAAAGCAATTTTATGCGCGACAAAAGTAAATTGAATGTCTCGTGGTCAAAATTCAAAATATCAGTCAGCACTCCGTCGAGACGATAGCGCATACGCACACCGGTCTCCTCAGGCTCAATGTGAATGTCGGACGCATCGATTGCAAATGCGCCTGAGAGGACGATTTCCAAAATTTTCGATATGCGAACGCCCCTTTTGAGATGTATGATTTCATTGACAATCTTTTTTACGTCCTCGATCGATTTTACCTGGGACATAAATTTCTCAATTTCTCCGGATGATATGTCAAACGCACCCGCCTTGGTCTCTGTTGAAAACGAGAGATCGACATACCGCGCCCAGATTTTTTCGAGACCCTTTATGGAAGCCACGGCGATTTTTATATCATAGCCTTGGTCAGTAAGTTTTGATATCAGATCTTGAGCTTTTTTATTTTGGGCAGAGACGACAGCGATGGAGAGATGTTTGCCGATGATGGAAAACGGCGCAAGGTTTGCTTCACGCGCTTCTTTTTCCGGCACAGTGCGAAGCGCGTCCATATTTACAGGAATAGGGGAGAGGTCAATGTATTGGAGACCATCGCGCTCCGCCAAAATCCGCGCGAGGTCTTCTTCCTCTTTTTCTTTTATCTCACCAAGTTTGCGATTTTGTTTGTCTTCGTCAAATTCGACTGGCATTTGGAAATTGTAGCGTTTTTTCAGGTGCAAGGATACCTAGTTGACAAGTATATCTATATCTGATATACTCTCGGCAGAGTTCTTTCTATAGGACTTTGAGCTATGTGTGGCTCCCAAACACGATGCAACAGCATCATCACACGAATTGAAAGGGAAATTTTATGAACCTCGTAAAAAAACTCTTGCCGCTCTTGACAATGATTCTCACCGGACTTTTGTCCGGCTGCGCGTACAATAGTCTCCCCGTGTTGAATAACGTTGCGGTGTTCAGAGACGGTCAAGCTCACCCAACACTTATGGTTATCTCCGACAACACCGGTGTCATTAATCAAGTGGCAAAAACGGGCAGCTTTGTGTGGGTTCCGCAAAATACCTTTGTGGGCTACAACGGCATTGGGTACAACGTTGGCGGTCAGATGACTGCGCGGTTCTACGATGCAAGTATTGGACCGGTACCCGAGGGGTATCTAGGCGCCACCAACATCAGCTACTGGGGTGGCTATGGAAATTACAATGGTTGGGGGTGGTCTTATCTCTACGGTCAGTTCATCGTCAACTCCATTACACAGCCGACGGTTATCGGTCCGGTGTACAACACCAACATCAATTACAACGGAACACCCTAATCTCGCCCCTCACCAGTTGCCTTCGAACTGGTGAGGGGTTTTTGTTATAGAATGAACATATGATTTCACACTCAATTGAGGACACGAAAAAAATCGCAGAGATTTTTGTGAAAGATGTGATGACACATGGCGTGAAAAAACGAGCGACACTCGTCGGATTTTATGGGGATCTTGGTTCCGGAAAAACAACATTCATTCAAAATGCGGCACATGAGCTCGGGGTGATCGAGGATGTTACAAGCCCGACATTTATTATCGAGCGAATTTATAAGACCAAAAATCCTGTTTTCAAAACACTTATACATATCGATGCATATCGGCTTGATTCGGGGGAGGATTTGAAAAAGCTTGGCTTTGAAGAAATCTTGAAAAATCCCGATGCACTCATTTTTATTGAATGGCCGGAGCGAGTGATAGAAATTTTACCTGAGCATATTCGCGTGAATTGCGGATTTGTTTCAGAAAGCAAGCGTTCATACGAAATTATTTTCAATGACCAATAAAAAACTCAAACGATTAGTACTTTTGGATTCTCATGCGATCCTACATCGTGCGTATCATGCGTTGCCAGATTTTGCGACGAGTAAAGGTGTGCCGACCGGCGCGCTCTACGGACTTTGTCTTATGCTTCTGAGAATCATCGACGATTTTCGGCCTGACTATATTGTTGCCGCATACGATTTGCCGAAACCAACATATCGTCACGAAGTATATAAAGAGTACAAAGCAGGTCGAGTAAAAACGGATGATGATTTGATATCGCAAATAAAGGAGTCTAGAAAAGTTTTTGAAGCTTTTGGTATCCCCATATATGACTGCGAGGGGTTTGAGGCGGACGATGTTTTGGGAACCATTGTCGAAGAGACAAAAGATGACAAAGAGTTGGAAATTATCATCGCATCGGGAGACATGGACACGCTCCAGCTTGTCGATGATGATCGAGTACGAGTATTTACGCTCAAGAAGGGAATCAAGGATACGATTTTGTATAACGAAAAAGGTGTGAGAGAGCGATTTGGATTCGGTCCAGAGCTTTTACCTGACTACAAAGGGCTGCGCGGCGATCCATCGGATAATATTCCCGGAATAAAAGGCATCGGGGAAAAAACAGCGACAATTTTGATTACCTCTTTTGGCGGAATTGCGGGTATTTATAAAGCGCTTGCAAAAGATGAAGAAAAATTTGCCGAAGCGGGAATAACTCCGCGAATTGTTGAACTATTGAAAAACGGAAAAGACGACGCCGAGTTTTCAAAAATGCTAGGAACAATACGCAAAGACGCCCCGATTGAGTTTTCTCTGCCTAAAGAGACATTTGCCGACAACATCGATTTTGGAAAGTTGGACGCATTTTTTACCGAGCTTGAATTTAGAACGCTTGGGGCGAAGTTGAGAAATATTTTGGGGAGAGAAGGCGCGCCTGAGGAAGTGGCTGAAGAAATCATTGATGAAAAATCTATCGACCAACAAAAACTCAAAGAAGCAAAAATAATGCTTTGGCTCGTAAAATCGAGCATTACAAACCCCACACTCGAAGATATTTTTAATCATACGAAAACAAAAGATTTTTTTACTGCGTACGAATCTCTTTCTGCCGAGATAAAAGAAAAAAATCTCGTCAATGTGTACGAAGATATAGAAAAACCGCTTATTCCAATCGTCGACGGGATGAAAGAAACGGGCGTAAAAATAGACGTATCTGCGCTCAAGGATTTAAAGCGCGAATTTGATAAAGAAATAAAATCCCTCGAACAAAACATTTGGAAAATGTCAGGCGTTGAGTTCAACATAAGCTCTCCGAAACAGCTTGGCGAAGTCCTTTTTACCAAAATGGGACTCAAGGCAAAATATCAGAAAAAGACCGCGTCTGGAGGGTTTTCTACGAAA
>DATKHE010000075.1:0-4960 GCA_035510395.1 Minisyncoccota bacterium | reverse complement strand
TTTTTACCATGAGCGGATACGTAACATACGCGGCGGCTCACACGCAGTTTGCTGTGCAGATACTTTTGCTCGCACTCTGTCTTTCTTTCGTCGCCATTGTCGTTGATTTTGTACAAATATTCTCAAAAATGCAGAAATATTCGGTAGCTCGATAGGTTAGATTGACTTTTCTTTTCATTTCTATAGAATTTTGTTTGAAACATCTTGAACCTTAACTTATGGGAGGAAAAAAAATATGAAAATATTTTCAATTACCGGATGGCAACCGAAACGGAACGTAGATCTCTCTGGATCTGTTACTGAAACTAACTGGGCACAATTGGTCAAAGGATATAAATTCTCGGGAATATTGGCTGTCGATCCTTTTGATGGCAACGTTTGTTGCTTTGTCGCTGATGAGGCAGGTTTCGGTGCCATTAGAGTGGTTTCGTTTGACCAAGATGCGAGGGTAATAATTCTTCGTGTATTTAAAGAAAATCGTTATGACTCTGTGGATTATATCGCCACTTACGATGTTCATGACGATTGCTGGCATTGCCGACCAAAAGATGACATCAACGGATCGGTTGCAATAAAATTTGTATTGCGTGACTTGCCCGTCGAGTTTTTTGTTCCCGAGGAAATTGCACTTGGTCAAAAGGTTTGCTCATAACAATCCTTCAACACTTCAGGGTCGCCAACACAGGGTTGGCGACCCTTTTATTTGCAGATAATAAAGTGCTTGACAGCTTTTCGACTATGCGTATACTTATCCCTACTTCACAACAAGATTGTGTTTCTGGGGAAAAATGAAGTGCAGTAAGCGTTTTTCATACTTTTCTTGTTTACTATCTCGCAAAAATAAAGACATATCATAAAATGCCTCATTCTTCGGGCGTTTTTGTGTCTCTATTTTTGTCTCCAAGAAAAGTTGTTTTTCAGCAGTAATTTTTATTCGCGAGCGAGTGAGCGAAGAGAAAAAGTCTTCTTTTTCTCTTTCGAACGAGTGACGCGGGCAAAGAATTCCTATTCTTTTACTAATTTTCATATCTCATAATGCATAAAGAAAAAAAATACTTCGGACGTTTCAAGGAGCCGCTCATAGAAATACCGAATCTCGTACAGGCACAAACGCAGTCGTACAACTGGCTTATCGAAAAAGGGCTCAGCGAACTTTTTGCTGAATTTTCTCAGATCAAAGACTACGCAGACAAGAAATTCGAACTTTCATTTTCAGGATTCACGCTCGAAAAGCCAAAGCACGACGAACATCATGCAAAGGTGAACAAGCTCTCATACGACGCGCCGCTCAAGGTACGCGTAAAGCTCAAGAACAAAATGCTCGACTCGACGAAAGAGCAGGAAATATTTCTTGCTGATTTTCCATTGATGACTCCACAAGGTACGTTTATTGTAAACGGCATTGAACGCGTCATCGTCGCGCAACTCGCACGATCATTCGGAATGTTTTTCACGTCCGATGAAGTAAAAGGAAAGACCGTGTTCGGCGCAAAAATAATTCCTGCCCGCGGAGCATGGATTGAAATAGAGACTGAGGCTGACGGCACGATTGTTGCCCGTATAGACAGAAAGAGAAAGTTTCTTGTTACCGCGCTCTTGCGCGTGCTCGGCGCAAAGACGGACGAAGAAATCCTTGCTCTTTTCAAAGGAAATGAAGAGGCGCGAAAGATGATCGAGATTACTCTCGCAAAAGATCCTGCAAAAACCGCGCCTGATGCATTTATGGAAATACACAAGCGCCTCCGCGACGGAGATCTCGCAACGGCAGACAACGCCCGCGAATTCATTATGGGTATTTTCAGCGCAGACCGTTACGATCTCTCTCGTGTCGGACGATTCCGATTCAACAAGCGTTTCGGCAAATCGATGGAGCCGAAAGCTCTCGAACGAAAAACCATATCTGCCGAAGATGTGGCTATTTTGCTTGCTCATATCATTCATTTGAACAATGATCCCGACGCGATGCATGACGATATCGATCACCTCGGTTCTCGCCGCGTCCGATATGTCGGGGAACTCCTTCAGCAGAAACTGCGCGTCGGTCTTTCTCAGATGAAGCGAAATATTCAAGATCGTATGTCGACCATCGAGCCTGACATCACGATGCCGATGCAATTCATTTCTCCTCGACCGCTTCAGGCACGTCTCAAAGAATTCTTCACGACCAACCAATTGTCGCAATTTATGCAGCAAGAAAATATTTTGACCGAGCTTGAGCATTTGCGAACACTCTCAGCACTCGGTCCTGGAGGTCTTACCAAAGAACGCGCGGGATTCGAGGTTCGCGACGTGCATCCGTCCCACTACGGACGGCTTTGTCCAATTCAAACTCCTGAAGGTCCGAACATCGGACTCATCTTGCGTCTCTCCACCTACGCTCGCATAAACGATTTCGGGATGATCGAGACTCCGTACGCAAAGGTAAAACACGGAAAAGTGACGAAGGAAATTATTTATATGAACGCACTCGAAGAAGAAAATTTTCGCATCGCGCACACCGGTACTGCATATGATAAAGACGGCTCTATTATGGAAGAGATTGTTGAAGTACGTCAGAACGGAAAGCCGACGCTCGTGAAAAGAGAAGACGTGGACTATATCGACGTTTCGACAAATCAGGCGTTCTCAATCGCGACATCGATGATTCCGTTCTTAAATCACGACGACTCGGCACGAGCGCTTATGGGTTCAAATATGCAAAAACAGGCAACTCCGTGTCTCATTCCTGAAGCGCCGCTTGTAGCTACCGGCGTTGAAGCGCGCGCAGCAGCAGATACATGCCGCGTATTCCTCGCACCTGAAGACGGCGTTATTTCAAAAGTAGATTCACGTCATATTGTATTCAAACCGACAAAAGGCAAGGAAATCGAATATCGTCTCACCTCATTTGAACGAACAAACGGCTTTACCGCATTCCATCAGCGACCAGTCGTATCTCTCGGTCAGATAGTAAAGAAGGGAGACGTACTTGTAGACACCTCATCATCAGATAATGGACAGGTTGCGCTTGGTCAAAACGTACTCGTCGCATTTATGACATGGTCAGGCGCAAACTATGAAGACGCAATCATTCTCTCGGAGCGTCTCGTAAAAGAATCAAAATTTACCTCCATTCATATCGAAGAATTTGTCGTGAATGTTCGCGACACGAAACTCGGTCCTGAAATTACTACTCACGATATTCCAAATGTCGGCGAGGCGCGCCTGCGAAATCTCGACGAAGAAGGAATTATTCGCGTCGGTGCGGAAGTCCGGTCGGGTGACATTCTCGTCGGAAAAATTACGCCAAAAGGAGAGACGCAGCTCACTCCTGAAGAACGCTTACTTCGTTCTATTTTCGGCGAAAAAGCCCGCGATGTAAAAGATACGTCAAAGAGAATGGAAGGCGGAAAGAAGGGAAGAATTGTAAACGTTAAAGTATTCTCGCGTGAAAAGGGAGACAAACTCGAGTCAGGTATTATCAAACGTATTCACGTCGAAGTCGCGCAGCTTCGAAACGTATCTGTCGGAGACAAACTCGCGGGACGACACGGCAACAAAGGCGTTATTTCAAAAATATTGCCGGTAGAAGAAATGCCATATATGGCTGACGGAACTCCAATCGATGTCATCCTCACTCCGCTCGGTGTGCCGTCTCGTATGAACCTCGGACAAATTCTTGAGCTTCATATGGGACTTGCGGCGCATACGCTCAATTATCAGGCAATCGTGCCGCCGTTTGCCGGGGCGCTTGATACGGAAATAAAAGATGAACTCAAGAAAGCGGGCTTTTCAGAAACAGGAAAAGTTGCGCTCTTTGACGGACGCACGGGAGAAAAATTCAAACAGGATATTGCCATCGGCTATATGTACATCCTAAAACTCCATCATATGGTGGAAGACAAGATCCATATGCGCTCAATTGGTCCATACTCGCTCATCACCCAGCAGCCGCTTGGAGGAAAAGCGCAGGGCGGAGGTCAGCGTTTCGGAGAAATGGAAGTTTGGGCACTGCTTGGTCATGGCGCTGCGTACACCCTTCGTGAAATCCTTACGGTTAAATCGGACGACATCATGGGACGATCGCAGACGTTTGACGCCATCGTAAAAGGCGAGAAGCCGAAGCCGCCGAATTTGCCGGCATCATTCGGGGTGTTGCTTAACAGCTTGAGAGGGCTTGCGCTCGATGTCGAACTCAAAAAAGACAAAGAAAGCGATAAAAAGAAATAACTAATCACTAATTCCGAATTAGACATTAGATATTAGAAATTTCTAAATTAAAAAACATGGCATATCAATACAACAAACAAAAAGGAAGTGAAGGCACCGATTTTGATATGGTGTCGTTGCGACTCGCATCTCCCGACAGGATCAAAGAGTGGTCATTCGGCGAGGTTACAAAGCCGGAGACGATAAACTATCGCACGCAAAGAAGCGAGAAGAGCGGTCTTTTCGATGAAAAAATCTTCGGTCCTGACAAGGATTACGAATGTTACTGTGGAAAATATCGGGGCATTCGCTACAAGGGAATCGTCTGTGAAAAATGTGGAGTTGAAATCACGCGCTCTATAGTAAGACGCGAACGAATGGGACATATCGAGCTTGCAACCCCTGTTTCTCATATCTGGTTTCTTCGCTCGATGCCGTCACGACTTGGTTTGATTCTTGGAATGACCATTGCCGATCTTGAAAAAGTCGTCTATTTCGCCGGCTACATCATCACCAAAGTCGATGAGGGGGAACGCGTAAAGATTTCAAAAGATCTTGAGTCAGAATACAAGTCAAAAATAAAGTCAGTGCAGGATGAGAAAACCAAGACGGCGCTCAAAGATATGTATATTACGGCAAAAAAAGAAATCGATACGATTCAGGAAGGCGCGGTCGTAGATGAAATCGAATATCACAAATTCTCGATGAAGTATTCGACGTTGTTTGAAGCAGGTATCGGTGCAGAAGCTATATACAATATCTGTAAAAATAT
>DATKHE010000074.1:0-2754 GCA_035510395.1 Minisyncoccota bacterium | reverse complement strand
CAAGAATAGTATCGGCTGGCCGAGCGAACCGATGAGACGCGACTTTGCGCGAACCTGCCGTTTCAATTGCCGTAACCATAAAATGTAAATTGCATTCATATGTTTATATTAAATTATCGTCTGCTCATACGGCGGAAATTGTGCATCGCTGAATTCCCTTTGCCTTCTTCTTCGCGAATTGCTTTGCCCGTAAGTTTGAGGAATGCGTCTTCAAGCGATGCGGTGTCCGTTTTTGCTTTGAGCGCTGCGGGGGAGCCGTGAGCGACAATCGTTCCGTTATCAATAATAGAAATCGCTTCGGCAGTTTTTTCCGCTTCTTCGATATAATGCGTGGTAAAAAATATCGTCATATTCTCGCTTTTGTTCAGGTCTTTGATATATGTCCAGACGTGATTGCGCGTCTGCGGGTCGAGTCCGCTTGTCGGCTCGTCAAGAAAAAGAATTTTTGGATGATGAATGAGCGCGCGGGCGATTTCGAGGCGTCGTTTCATTCCTCCAGAAAATGTTTTGACCAAGCTGTCCTTTCTATCCCAGAGTTCGACGAATTCCATCAGTTCCTGAATTCTTTTTCGACGAATTTCTTTTGGCACGCTGTAGAGCACTCCGTGAAATTCCATATTTTCCCATGCCGTAAGTTCGTCATCAACGCTCGGATCTTGGAAGACGATGCCGAAAGAACGGCGCACCGCGTCTTTGTGATGAATTGTTTCGGCGCCATTTACAGTAATCGTTCCGCTTGTTTGGTCGAGCAATGTTGTAAGCATTTTTATTGTTGTTGTTTTTCCGGCGCCGTTTGGACCAAGGAATGCGAAAATGCTCCCAGCCTCAACACTGAAAGAAACATCTTTTACTGCGCGTACATTGCCGAATATCTTGTTTACCCGGTCGACGATGATAATACTTGATGATGTATTCATTATGATAGTGAATTATTCGTAACGAAGCGCGTCTATTGGATTTAATTTTGCAGCGCGGCGGGCAGGGTAGTAGCCGAATATTATACCAATAATTGCCGAAACTCCAAAGGCAAGAATCACCGAAAATATCGAAACTTCACTTTGAACAATTCCGAAATATGTGACCCCCCATGATATACCCCATCCCAAAATGATACCGATAACCCCCCCAATGACGGTGAGTGCCACGGCTTCAGCCAAAAATTGAATGCTTATGTTGCGTTCTGTCGCCCCGATTGCTTTGCGAAGTCCAATCTCGCGCGTACGTTCCGTGACGGTGGTGAGCATCATATTCATAATACCGATACCGCCGACGACAAGTGAAATTCCTGCAACAGACGCAAGAAGGATGGTGAATGTATTCGTAACACTTGACGCTGTTGCGACGATATCCGCTTCGTTTTGTGTTGAGAAATCCGCCTGTGTCGGGTCGGAAATATTATGACGTGTCAAAAGGAGATTGGTGATATCGTTTTGAACCTGTGTCATATCGTTTGATGCCGCTGCCTGCGCGTTTATTGTAGTGACATATTTATTTCCGGTCAAAAAGCGCTGAGCGGAGAGTGTCGGGATGAAAATCATATTGTCCTGGCTCGTAAACGTGCTGCCGCCCTTTGTCACAGTTTCGCCGATAATGGTAAATTCGAGATTCTTTATTTTTATAATTTGTCCGACGGGATCGGTACCTGTGGCAAAAAGATCGCTTGCGGCGACAGGACCAATGACCGCAACTTTTGATAGGTCGGTAATGTTGGTGCTGCTAATCCACGACCCCTCTGCAAGCGCCACATTTTTTACTTGAGGATATGACGCATCTACGCCGTCAACGGTCGTGTTGGTGTTCGTGCCTTTTGCCGTCACTTGATACCGTCCTGATATTTCAGGCGCCACCGCGGCGACATTTTGTACTTGCGATAGGATGGCAGCTGCATCATCGATCGTGAGACTCTGGGCTGTTCCGCGTCCCGTACTTATTTGATAGCCGGGTCCTTTTTGTGCGCCCGGTGTAACAATAATAAGATTTGATCCGAGCGTATTGATGCTCGCCTGAATCGAGCCTTGAGCTCCTTGACCGATCGCGACCATGGCAATGACAGAGCTGATGCCGATAATGATACCGAGCATGGTGAGACCCGATCGGACTTTGTTCGCCGATAGGGCAGTGTAGGTTTCTTCAAAAATGTCTCTAGTTGTCATGGTGAATTATTTTTTGGGTATCATTTTTTTTGTCAGAAACGATGAGCCCGTCTCTGATGAAAATAATACGTTCCGCATATTCTGCAACATCGTGCTCGTGGGTGATGAGAATAATCGTGCGACCAAGATCTTTATTAAGCTTTTGGAATGTCCCGAGAACGATTTCGCCCGTTTTTGAATCAAGATTTCCTGTCGGCTCATCCGCAAGAATGAGTGATGGATTATTGACGAGGGCGCGAGCGATCGCTACTCGCTGAATCTGTCCGCCGGAAAGCTGATTCGATAGATGAAAAAAATGATTCTCAGGAAAGCCTGCAGCAGTGAGTGCAACCGTCGCGCGTTTTCTTCGTTCCTCGTGACTCACTCCGGCGTAAACAAGCGGCAGCTCGACATTACGCATGACCGTTGTGCGTCGCAGGAGGTTGAATGATTGAAATACGAATCCGATCTTGTTTTTGCGTATTTCTGCGAGTTCATCGTCTGAGAGGGAAGAGACATCTTTGTTGTCGAGAAAATATGTGCCCGATGTCGGGGTGTCGAGTGCACCGAGTATGTGCATCAGCGTCGATTTGCCCGAACCTGACGGACCCATGATTGCTAC
>DATKHE010000073.1:0-3238 GCA_035510395.1 Minisyncoccota bacterium | reverse complement strand
GGACGTGAAATTTAACTTGTTTTACAGATTTACCTTTACCCTTTTCCGTAACCTCTTCTGCTTCTTCACTTTCTACTGATTCTGCCTCCCCACTACTCTCTTCCGTATCAATAGGCACATCTTTACCCATTAATTTTACTTTTTCTTCCTCAGTATAAAAATATTGGATTTCTTTCCCACGTTTTACTTTGTAGAGCGGCGGCTGAGCAATAAAAATATATCCCCCGTCTATGAGCGGTCTGAAATGTCTGTAAAAAAGCGTAAGTATGAGTGTACGGATGTGTGCACCGTCAACATCGGCATCAGTCGCGATGATGATCTTGTGATAGCGAAGTTTTGAAAGATCAAATGTATCTCCTATCGCAGTCCCTATAGCGACAACAAGATTTTTTATCTGTTCAGAACCGAGCATCTTGTCGAGACGCGCGCGTTCAATATTCAAAATCTTTCCGCGAAGCGGAAGTATTGCCTGCGTACGTCGGTCGCGCCCCGTTTTTGCTGTACCGCCTGCAGAATCTCCTTCTACGATGAAAAGTTCTGACTCCTGCGCGGATTTTGATTCGCAGTCGGCAAGCTTGCCCGGCAATGTCATGCCTTCAAGCGCGCCTTTTCTCAAAATAGAATCTTTTGCAGCTTTTGCAGCTTTGCGCGCACGCATCGCCAAAATCACTTTTTGAATGATCGCCTTTGCATCATCAGGATTCTCCTCAAGAAATGTTGCAAATGCGTCTCCAAAGACCGTTGCGACAGCTGATTGTGCCTCGACAGAGCCCAATTTTGCCTTTGTCTGCCCTTCAAACTGGATTTCGCGAAGCTTTACCGATATAACCGCCGTAAGCCCTTCCAAAGCATCATCTCCCGTAAACGAATCGTCTTCTTTTGACGTGCCGCTCTTCTTCGCGTATGTGTTGAGCGTTCGGGTAAGAGCGGTTTTGAAACCAGTCACATGCGTGCCGCCTTCAGCGTTATAAATATTGTTGGCGAATGGAAGTATTTTTGCCGAAACATCATCAGTATATTGAAGCGCAACTTCTATCTGCTCTACGCCATCAGCTTTCTTATCGACATAAAAAATATTCTTGTGTATCGGCTTTTGAAGCGAGTTTGTAAATCGCACAAGCGACACAAGTCCGCCCTCAAAATAAAATGACTGTGACAAAATATCGAGTCCAAGTTCGCGAAAATAAAAACAGTCATCAGTGTCGATTGATCCCGGATAGGTGCGGGCATCAATGACGGAAATGTGGAGACCTTTGACAAGATATGCCTGCTGACGCATATGGGTCACAACGCGATTGAAATCAAATGTTTGTTTGCCGAAGATGGCTTCATCAGGTTCAAATGTCACGATAGTGCCGTGAAGCTTTGACGCGCCGACTTTCTTGACGAGCGCTTTTCTTTTTCCTTGCGAATATTCTTGAACATATTTTCCTCCGTCGCGATGAACTTCCACTTTGCAATAAATAGAAAGAGCGTTCACGACGGAGGCACCCACGCCGTGAAGTCCACCGGATACCGTGTATCCTTCGCCGCCGAATTTTCCTCCCGCATGAAGGGTCGTCATAATTGTTTCAAGTGCAGAAACTTTGCTCTGTTTGTGCACATCAATGGGAATACCGCGCCCGTTGTCAGTCACACGGACGCGATTTTCGGGCAAAAGAACAATTTCAATATCGTTTGCAAATCCGCCCATAGCTTCGTCGCGCGAGTTGTCAAAAATTTCGGTGATGAGGTGATGAAACCCGTCGGGTCCTGTTGTACCGATATACATTCCCGGACGCTTACGTACAGGATCTAGACCCTCAAGAACGGTGATGGAATCAGCGCTATAGTTGGAGGTTTTTTTCTTGTCTTCTTTTGCCATATAAATAGAAAACAAAGCTATGCTTTGTTAGCAAAAGTATACCCCAACACCGACCTAAAACCAAGCTGTTTTTATGCACTTTTATGATGTAAATACTAAGTTAATTTGTTTTAGGTAAAACAAAGAAAGTCGGTGCGAGGGTATAGCATTTTTAGGGTCAATTTTGAAGTGTTTACAACAAGCAAATAGTATGTAATATGGGTATAGAAAGGCTCTTTGAAAGGCGATAATTCCGTCGTTTTTCGGAGGGATTAAAAAGATGACTGCTGACCTATTCATATTTAAAAAATGGAAAAGAGGAATGAAGTCAAAAAACCCTGTCTATAAGGACACATGGGCACTCCTTCGTGGTATGGTGAATCACACCGCAAAGCTTCACGAACATCAGAGGATAGCCCTCGAAACGATGGTAGCTGAAAAAATGGCACGTGAAGCTACTTCTCGTAATGATTTGATTATTATTGCTACGTGGATTAACACTTGCCACGAGTAAAACATTTCGGCCCGGTCGCGCTGCGCGACCGGGTCATTTTTATTTCTTATTTTTCTCCCTACTCACCTAAAACCTATCCCCTCTCTTAATATTCCCTCATCGAAATCTGTCCCTCCACTTTCTTTACGAGGTCAATGACCACAGATACGACAATGAGGAGCGCTGTTCCGCCGATAGCAAATGATGTTACTCCAGTCGCTGATTTAAGTATGAGCGGAAGCACTGCGATAAGACCCAAGAAAAGAGCGCCGACGAGCGTAATACGCGTCACGATATGCGAGAGATATTCTGCAGTCGGGCGGCCCGGCCTGACGCCTGAAATAAATGCACCGCTTCGCTGGAGATTTTCTGAAATCGCAAGCGGGTCAAACGTAACTGCCGTGTAAAAATAGGTGAAGAGAAACACGAGCAAGAAATATGAACCGTCGTACAGATACGGATTGTTTATGAAGGCAAGTCCGATGGTCGCGATATGCTTGAGCATCTCCGATGTAGCGTTCGACATAAAATTGAAAATCATCTGCGGAAAAAGCAAAATCGAGAGCGCAAAAATAATCGGAATCACTCCCGCCTGATTGAGACGAAGCGGAAGATATGTTGAAACACCGCCGTATACTTTCATTCCGCGCACCTGTTTTGCATATGTTACCGGCACAGGACGTTCTGCTTCAGTGATAAAGACCACCGCGTAGATGACGACAAGTGAAAGAGCCAAGAGTGCAATATAGATAGGCAATTGCGATGGGTCGTATGTCGCGAGAAGTCCGGAGAGACCGCTCGGAAGCCGCGCCACGATACCTGCAAATATAATGAGTGAAACGCCATTGCCAATTCCAAATTCAGTCATAAGTTCTCCAAGCCACATAAGAAGTATTGAACCG
>DATKHE010000072.1:0-3444 GCA_035510395.1 Minisyncoccota bacterium | reverse complement strand
ACTATATGTATATATTATTAATTTAAGATAATCATTACTATTATGACTGTGGAAATGTGGATATCTTTCCCCCCATTACCCCATTCGCTTTTTAAGAATATCACAAAAACAACCTGTTCATTTTTTGTGGATACCTTGTTTACCTTATAAGTGAACGCAGTTGATTTATTTCCTGAAGGAGACTTTGATCGGTCTTTATTTCACCCTTAACCTTTTCACATGAGTGGATGACTGTTGTATGATCCCTCCCCCCCAACTTTTCACCTATCGAAGGGTATGAAATACCCATATCTTCCCTCAAAAGGTACATAATTATTTGGCGCGGCTTCACCACTTCCTTTTTTCTCGTCTTTTCGTATATAGAATTTTCATTTATGTTATAGAATTCCGAGACAATATGCACGATATCCTTAATCGGTGTATTCTTCTTCGGTTTTGTGTTGTTTTTGACCAATTCCTTAATCTCCATAAGGTTTGGAGTCGATGATCGCGCGCTTGTTTGTATCGCAACGAGATTGATTATCCCCTCTAATTCCCTAATGTTATCCCCAATGTTTGAAGCAAGGTAAGCAATGATGTCGTCTGAAAGGTTAAGGTTTTGGTTTTTTGCCTTTGCACGAAGAATAACCGTGCGTGACTCGAGGTCGGGCGCAGGAATATCGATGATCATCCCCGCCTTAAATCGCGATCGCATACGTTCTTCTATATCGGGAAGATGATCGGCGTGCTTGTCTGATGAAAATATCAGCTGTTTATTGTTCTCGTGAAGGGCGTTAAACAAATGGAAGAATTCTTCCTGAGATTTTTCTTTACTTGAGAAGAACTGGATGTCGTCCATAATAAGCACGTCGTATTGGCGGTATTTTTCCTTGAATTGATGTGCTTTTCCCGATGTCAGAGAATTCAAGTAGTCTCCGACAAAACGCTCGGAGGTGAGGTAGTATACTTTTTTTGAAGGAGATGTTTTCTTGATGTAATTGCCGATCGACTGTATGAGATGTGTCTTACCCCGACCCGTGCCCCCATATATAAAAAGAGGATTGTAAGCGATACCTGGTTTTTTAATGACCGCCTGCGCCGCAGCATACGCAAGATCGTTGAACGGACCAACAACAAATGTGTCAAAGGTATATTTTGGGTTAAGATTATCTTCTTTGTTTATGTAGTGTTCGTGCAGGGGGAGCATCCCAATGGTATTTACCGCTATTCCTTCCCCGGGAGTATGTTCACTTTCTTTTAATGCTTTTTTAGAGACGTGATATTCAATAGCTCTCACTTCAGCTTCGCGATCTCGCAGACCCTTGAGTATCAATTTATGGTATTTGCTCGCCAGCCAATCTTTGACAAAGATATTCGGAACACCAACGTAGACTACCCCGTCATTTATTTTCAATATAAAGGTATCTCTAAACCACGTCGCAAAATTTGCCCGAGAGATCTGAAGCTCAACTTCTCCCAACACGCCCCCCCACAATTTTTTTGTATCATTCATCGGTTATGTTTAACGTCGACTAAGTATATAGGTATTGATTAATATTAAAACTTGTACTTCATCCATAACTATGTTAATAATATGTGTATAAGCTGTTATCAAATTTTAGCCCAACAACAATTTTTCATTTATGGCAATCGTATATAAACCAAACAAAAGAAAACGAGCAACGACACATGGTTTTCTCGTACGAACAGCAACTGCAGCTGGTAAAAAGGTTCTCAAACGCAGAATGCGCAAAGGAAGAAAGCGCTTGACGGTCTAGCCCCTTATTATGATCGTCGCACGAAACCGGCTCTCAAAAGACGAGGTAAAAATAGTCTTCGAAAAGGGCCGCCGTTATGGCGGTGCGTCAGGGGCGATTATTTTTCTGAAAGATTCCAAACGAAAGTATGCGGTTGTCGTTCCCAAGAAACTTTTGAATTCAGCGGTCAAAAGAAATTCGCTTAGACGCAAAATATATACATTTCTGCGGCAAAGAATGCCCTCTATTTTGCCCGGACATCTCGTCATTCTTCCAAATCAAAAAGTTACCACATTGGATTTTCGGGGTATATCCCACGAATTGCACACCCTTCTTTTTAATGCACGTCTCCTTTCCCCAGATGCAAAAATGATATAGAGTTCTCTGTATGACTTTTCTCTACCACGAGGTTATTTTTTACCCCCTCTACAACGCATTCATTTTTTTGATAGGCACTTTTCCGTTTCTTGACGCCGGCTTGGCGATTATCGTTTTCACCATCGTTGTGCGACTGCTTTTGTATCCCCTTGCAAGTAAATCCGTGAGAACACAGGCAATAATGCGCACGATGAATCCGGAAATTGAAGCACTCAAGGAAAAATATAAAGACGACAAGGAAAAGCAGGCAAAAGAGACTATGGCTCTTTACAAAAAATACAATCTTAATCCGTTTGCAAGTATTTTACTCGTTTTTATACAGCTTCCCATCCTTATCGGTCTCTATAGGGTTTTCTTGGCATCAGGACTGCCTCATGTGAACGCAAGCATCCTCTACCCTTTTGTTTCCGCATCGGTGTCAATCAATATGATATTTTTGGGTATTATCGATATCACGGCAAAAAATTATATATTGGCATTTTGCGCCGCACTCACGCAGTATTTTCAGGCAAGACTGATGGTACCGCCGCCGGCAAAAGGTCCTAAAAAATCAACACCTGATTTTGCCTACCACATGAGTATGCAGATGAAATATGTTCTTCCCATCGTCATATTTTTTATCGCTTATACGACAAAGGGGGCGGTCGCCATATATCTCACCGTAAGCAATCTTTTTATGATAGGGCAGGAACTTTTTATGAGACGAAAACTTGCCCGCGAGGAACGAATGATCATTGAAGCCGAAGCGCCCAGAGCGTAAGATCTTTTTTGTTTGTAAAGCCCATATAGATTTCATTTTGATCGAGAAAGAGATTTTCCGCGTCAATGTTTGGATTTTCGCCCGAAAGAAAATTAACCACTTGTGTCTCGCCTGTTGTTGCATCGATTTTCCACATATCGTCTCCATCGAGGAATAGGGACCCTTGATACCAATCATCGGGAAGATTATTAGAAGTAATCGATTGAGGCACTGCGCAGTATATTTCAGTTGTCGTATTGATGCTCCAAACGCATTTTTCCGGAAGGGTTGTGAGAGATATGGCTCTCAATGTGCCGGCTTTGGTGTCATACATAAAAGAATGTAAAGCACCGGCATTTATTTCTGATCCAAAGACAAAGCTCCCGTCACTATTTTCAATCGTATCAAGTCCGAGCATATCGCTAAGGACGGTCGAGAGAGTCCCTGTCTGTTGATTGAGAAGAAAAAGATATCCTCCAATTGATGCGCTCGGCTTGGTAAGAAGAAACACCGAAGCACTTTTTGGCCACGAGGAAGAAAGCTCTTCGAGCGCGGAATTAAATACGTCGCTGCGATTTTGTCCGTCAAATC
>DATKHE010000071.1:0-6061 GCA_035510395.1 Minisyncoccota bacterium | reverse complement strand
CGCTTTCTCCAATATAAAGTGATTTTTCCAGACGAGATTTCGCGTAGAAGCAACAAAGACAAACGGTTTTTCGACCGTTTTTGTATATAGACTTTTTATGCCGTAATAATTTTCAATAATTCCCATTTTTGAAATATTAAGTCCGTATGCGCGAATGAAAATATCTTTCTGCCACTGCGTCGAAAAAATAACTTTCGTGGAATGCCCTAGTGTCCATCGTGTAAGAAAAAAAATAATCCTTTCTTTTTTTGAAAGATTATTCATCTCGGTGCCATAAAAATCCTTGAAAAGAACTTTTTTCTTTGTCCTCTCGACATATTGCTCCCACAAAAAATCTCCGCCTGTTCGCAAAATGGTTTTCTTTCCAAAAATCTTTGAGGCAAAAACCGTCGGCAATCCGACGCTCAATGTATCAAGAACGATAATCGTGTCTGAACTCAAAACCGCAGAAATTATTTTAAAAAAGAAAAAGATATGCCGAATCACCGATGGAAGATGTTTTTCCGTCCTATATGTTTTCACCACGACTGTATGCCCCGCTCTTTTGAATGCGCGATTGAGCTCCTTTGCATATTGCGCTGGCCCCCCTATATCCGGCGGATAAATCCCTGTAGTTATGAGTATGCGCATATGTACTTAAATATACCTTAGTTTATAAGGGTTACGAACCGATAAACTAATTATGCGGAAAATATGTCCTCTAGAAATTTAACAATCTTTGGATACGCATCCAATCTATTTTTTAATTTAGATAATCCATGACCTTCATCGACGATGTTTTAACTTCAAGAAAATTTTTTATAGAATACTTTTTCATATAATCATCAAAATTTTATAACATCCTCTCAAAAACATTTTTCTGCATCTGGTCGGCAATCAAAGACCAATCGTATTTTTTGGAGACCATATCGAACGCGTTTGTGATGATTTCATCATGGAGATTCGCGTCGCGCATATAGATGCCGACTTTGAGCGCAATGTCTTTCGGGTCATTTATGCCGCAGAAAAGCCCCGTTTCTTTGTCGCGAAGGAAATCCACGATGCCGCCGACAGGCGTGGCAATCACAGGAATATGTGCCGCCATCGCTTCGATGAATGAATTGCCAAAGCCCTCTGATAATGAAGGACGAATGAATATGTCGCAGGCTTTCAAATAAAGCGGCAAATCTTTGTGATCAACAAAACCTTTGAAAATCACTCTGCTGCTGAGATCAAGCTTTTGTGTCAATCTATAAAGCATTCGTTCATCAGAACCTGTGCCGCAGATGAGCAATTTTACATTTGCGGGCAAAAATTGAAGCGAGCGGATAGTGTCTGCCGTGGCATTTTTCTTCACAAGACGTGATGCGGTAACGAGAAAAACATCTCCAGATTTTTTGCCTATTTCGTCCTCTACAGCAAACATCTCAGGCGGCATAATCGGTTTTGAAAAAAGCGCGACATCAACTCCGTTCGGTACGACTGCAAGCGGTTCCGTATAACCCATACTTTTTGCAAAATCAGCGAGATAATTTGAAATCGTCTGTACGAAATTTGCCCGCAAAAAAATCAATTTGAACAACGGCCAGACGGGACGCGTACGGCTTTTTATATGGTCTATCGGATCGCCTTCTTGGAGCGTGAGCAGAAACGGTACGGAAACATGCGTGAGTTTGAAAAGAATGGCGGCGATGCCGGCATAATTTGCCATCATGCTCCAAACAGCATCATATGGGCGTTTATTATACAAACGATTTGCCCGATGAAGTGCAAAGAGTGGAAATAAAATTCGATTGATTCTACCTACACCGAATCCGACGCGGTAGATATTTACTTTTCCGATGCGCTCAACTTTTGCGAGATTATGGCTCGTGCGAAGTGTCACCATATCGAAAGTATATTTATCACTGCCGATGCGATCGGTGATTTCTTTTATAGCCACCTCTGCCCCGCCGATATGATTCGGATAGTAGGTGAGAGAAAATATGAGGATGCGGCGCATGGGATTAACGATTTACGATTAACAGTTAACTATTAACGTGAGACTGAAAAAAATCCAGCCGTTCTTCTCTCTTGTAAAAAGTGAATCGTGAATAGTCATTTAGTTGATTTCTTCTATAATCTCGTATTCGTCAGCTTCGGTACGCTCTGCGCGAAGCATAGTGTCACGTACGGCGATACTACAATATCCTGCTATGCCAAGACAAATGATCAGAATTAGTGAAAAAATGAAGACCATATTATTCATTCACTTCAAGAATTTTTTTCAAGACGTCGGCAGGGACTTCCTTCCCGTCAGCGGGCAGACTTTTTTTGTCTTCGACTAGTGCTGATGATTTAGAAATTGGCGTTTGGGGTTGTGTGTTGTTGGTTGTTGATTGTTGGTTCTGTGTTTGCTTCATTGCTTGAGAAAGAACTGCGCGTAAATCGGCTTTTGCCGCTTCGGTGCCGGCTTTTTTGGGTGGCACCTGCTGCGGAGCATTTTGACGAGGTTTTATGTGAAGCATTTCTTCTGCCCGCGCAACAACTTTTTCTTCGGTCTGAACAATTTTCTTCCCTATGTCAGCCAAGCTTGAAAAACCATCAGATGGTTCTATTGGAAGTTTCGGAATTGGCGCTGGTACTACTGGCGTAGGTCGCTGTGGTTCACGACGCGGCTCTCGATCAAATCTTTGCGGAGCAGGTCTATCATTTTGATATGGTCGCGGAGCCGAAGAGATTGGAGCTGGACGGTTTTGCGGAGTTGGGGGCGCCGAAACCTGCGGCGGTTTCGGCGCCATTGCCGCGTCTCTTTTATCCGACCCCGCTTGCTTGCGGACGTGTCCTTCGACCTCCGCACGCGTATGTGCATATGTGGCGCGCGAACTTTCAATAATCTGATCCCGGAAAGAAACTGCCTGACGCTCTATCGGCGGCATTGTCGTCGCAGAAAATGGCTGACTCGTCACGCCGTCAATCATCAATTTCAAATAAATCTGATAGATGCCGAGATTGACAATATCATCCATCTCAAATGTCGGCGCAAATTCTTTTTCGAGCACCTCAGCATCGTACGCACCGACACGAAAGACAATCATCGTGCCGACGTTGCCAAACACCGCGGCGCGCACTTCATCCGACATCTGCTCGATATATTGATGCGCCATCGTCAAATTGAGCTTATATTTTCTCGCCTCCGACAAAATATCAGCGAAAGACTCGTTTGCGAATGATTGGAATTCGTCCACATACAAATAAAACTGCGGGAGTGTATTGAGCACGCGTTCTGAAACATCGGCGCGGGACATTGCGCCGAGATATATTTTGGTGATGAGCATCGAACCCAAAAGGTTCGCATTCTGCTCGCCGACACGGCCTTTTGAAAGGTTGATGATGACGATTTTCTTTTGATCCATTAATGTGCGCAGATCAAATGTGGACTTCGGCTGGCCGATAATATTTCGCACAATCGGATTGGAAATAAATTGCCCAATTTTGTTTTGAATCGCGGCACCCGCCTCCTGCATATATCGCTCGCCGTATTTCGCAAATTCGTCCACCCAAAATGCCTTTACCGACGGGTCGTTTACATTCGCAACCACTTCCTTGCGATAATCCTTGTCCGCAAGCATTCTATTTACGCCGATGAGCGTGGAACCGGGAGATTCAAGCAGTGCCAACAAAATATTATTCAAAATATATTCCATTCTGGCAGACCACGCATCCACCCAGATTTTTTTGAATGCGGACATAAGACCGTTGACCACAAGATGGCGTTTGTCCGCGCCGACATCTTCCATCACATTAAAAGAGACGGGGAAATCAGTGTCAAACGGTGCAATATACAAAACATCTTTTATGCGCGACTCGGGAATGTATTCCAAAAGCAATTCGGCGGTTTTGCCGTGCGGATCAATGAACGCAAAGCCATTGCCGCTCTGAATATCCTGCACTGCCATATTTTCGAGCACGGTTGATTTTCCCATTCCCGTCTTGCCGATGACATACACGTGTTTGGTGCGATCTTTTGCCTTAATGCCGAACTTGATGCGCTTGTTCCGCGCATCGGTAAGGGCAAAATAAGTCACGATATCGAGCTCTGCCATTTCCATTAGTTTACCAAAAAAGTAATAGCCTCGCACGTGAGAAGTCCACGTGCGAGGCTATTTTGGGGTTGCGGTAAAAAATGTCAAACGATCTAAGGTGGCAACCCGATATTTCAAGCTTCAAAGAAACTCGCACAACTAGCGATGGAGGGCATGATAGGTCACTGAAGCGCCCACGATCCCAGATACGCACGCCGCCATACTTCCCGGACCTTCGCGAATACTCCTGAAGATATTCTTGCGTTGCTCTCGATGCGCTTCATTCCGTTTCGCGATCTGCTCCGGATTGCCTCCAAGAATATCTTCCACGGAGGCGGGACCAACGTTCCGAGAAGTCGAAGAGACTTCTGAACCGACAAGACTTTGTTGTTTTTGTTCCTTCATAACGTTAACGAGCTAGGAGTTCAACTGATCCAATCAGAGCAAACGCGCTCTGCTGTTCAGTTCCAAGGAGAAATAGTACTCTTCTCGCTGCAAACGTCAAGTAAAAGTTTTCCACTTTAGTCCGACAACATTTTTCTCATATAAGATGTATGATTGGGAACAAATTTCAACCTTGGAGAAAATATGATCTTTGTACCGTTCTTTCTCTGTACCTACAGGTCAAAATACGAAATATTGCTGGCTCGGCGAGAAACATTCTTGGGATTGCCCGGTGGTATGCCCATAAATCAGGAAACATATTTCGATTCTGCAATGCGCCACTTTTCAAGAATCGGTGAGATAAAACAACTTGGAGAGTATCGCTTTCTAGAAACCCAAGAGGCGAGATGGGACAAACAGGCAGCGATGCTTGATGTATACCACTTTTATGACGCGATTGTGTCTTGTTTCGATTCCGATGACGCACATGGAAGTTTTCATGACATTCGTAATCCGAATCCCGCATTCGACATTACCGTGGCGATATATCAAAGGTTTCTCGAGGCATATCAAGACTTTACGATTCCCTCTCACGCCTAGTCTGCGCGGCGATGCACCTGCATCGCCGCGTTTTTTTCTTATCGACGAAAAAAATTACTTCACCTGTTTTTTCGGCATAATACCGTTTGCAATCAAAATCTTTTCAAATTCATCTCGTTCAATTGTCTCTACTTCAACAAGGCGTGCGGCAATAACATCAAGAGCTTTTCGATGATCTTTGACTACTTTTTCTGCGCGTTTGTAGGCATCGGCCATTATTCTCTGAACTTCTCCATCGATTTCCGATCCGATTCTTTCTGAATATTCGTGATCTTCCATTCCCTTGCCAAAAAGAGGTCGTCCGCCGTTGCCTTCAAGCGCAAGTACGCCAATTTTCTCCGACATTCCATAGCGTGCGACCATGTCGCGCGCGAGTGCTGTTGAAACCTGCAAATCATTCGACGGACCTGTCGTCACATCGCCGAATACGAGCTTTTCGACAACATATCCGCCAAGCGATACTGCCAAATCATCCAAGAATTCTTTCTTCGACTGCATTTTTCTGTCTTCAAGCGGCAAATGAAGCGTGTATCCAGCAGCCCGTCCGCGGGAAATGATTGAAATTTTGTGCACTGGATCTGCATACTGCAAAACAGATGAAACAAGTGCATGTCCTGCTTCGTGATACGCGGTGATTTCTTTTTCTTTTTTGGAAAGAAGATGACTTTTTCGTTCAGGACCGAGCATGACTTTTTCTATTGCGCGGATGAGATCATATTGAGACACTTTTTGGCGATTTTCTCGCGCGGCAAGAATCGCACCTTCATTCATAAGCGAATACAAGTCAGCACCGGAAAATCCGGGCGTGCGTTCAGCGATGACTTTGAGATTTACGTCTTCAGCAAACGGTTTTTTTGTTGAATGTATTTTCAAAATTTCTTCTCGGTCGCTTCTGTCGGGAATATCGATGACAACGCGGCGATCAAATCGTCCCGGACGAAGAAGTGCGGGATCCAAAACATCGGGTCTATTTGTCGCTGCCATGACAATGACTTTTTCATTCGGTTCGAATCCGTCCATTTCAACAAGTATTT
>DATKHE010000070.1:0-5855 GCA_035510395.1 Minisyncoccota bacterium | reverse complement strand
CTCTGGCACTTCTCATTTCTGGCGGACACACGGAGCTCGTTCTTATGAGAGAGGTTGGAAAATATGAAATCGTGGGTAAAACTCGTGATGACGCGGTCGGCGAATGCTTCGACAAGACCGCGCGCATTCTCGGGCTTCCATATCCTGGCGGACCGGAAATATCCAAACTCGCCGAACAAGCTCGTAGAGAAAATTTAAAACTCCTTCCGCGTGAGTCCGCGTCCGATCCGCATAGTTCCGCGTTTGCCCTTCCGCGACCGATGCTCCATTCAAAAGACTTTGATTTTTCTTTTTCAGGACTGAAAACATCAGTGCTTTATGCGATTCACCCCCACACCAATTCTGACAGTACATTAAACATATCTTCAAAAAATGTTTCAAAAATTGGTGTGGGGGCAAGCAAAAAACTTTCGCCTGATGATATAAAAAAATATGCGCGGGAAATAGAAGAAGCAATTACGGATGTCATTACATCCAAAGTAGAAAAAGCGATTGAAGAATATTCCGTAGAATCGCTCATTATTGGTGGAGGTGTTATTGCAAACACATTCATTCGCTCTGCTCTCCAAAAAGTCGCTGACTCATTCGATATTCCGCTTTATCTCCCGCATATTTCTCACTCCACCGACAATGCTCTTATGATTGCCCTTGCCGGATATTTCAATTTGAAGTCCAAACACTCAAAAAATTTCGGGGCAGAAGGAAATCAAAGTATTTCTTCTCTAGATTAATGAAGAAAGAAAATCGTGCTTGAGTACAACATATTGAGGGCAAAATATACAAAAACCAGCGAAAAGAATTTAAACATAAATGGAACAAATTTGGGATTGGAGAGTATTCCTCTAAACCAAGAGAAAGCAAAAGCCACTGCGACAGTTGAAATAAGCCAGCCGATTTCTACAACAACTAAAAACAGAAATTGCCCGTACTGTATTTGTTGGCTTAAAACTACCGCTTTTGGGACACAAATAGTAATCCAAAATGTCCACACCACGCCGTTTGCAAATATCATTGAAAATATTTTTCCAACTCCAAAGTGGGCTTTTTCTCCTAAATCTAAACTTTTAATTTTCCAAAGCTGTGTAGCTATCCAAATAAGAATGCCTGCTCCAATAAACGAGAGCGCATAGAAAAAAGATTGCGATAGACCAAGAGAAGAAAAAGCGACGATACCAATGAAAGCAAGTATGGTTTCTGCAAGCATTCCCCAGAAAACAATTCGTAAACCTCTGTAAAAACCGGACTGCAATATTTCAGTAAAGGTTGCGGCAAGAACAGGACCCGGGACCGTACCACCTACAAGACCAAGAATAAATGCTGTGAGAATTTGTTGGGTCATTACGATAGAGATTTTATCTCCCTCACAATCTCAGGGAACTTTTCGAGAATAAAATGACCTTTGTTCGAAAAGATTTTTGGATGAGCAGATGGAAGTTCTCTTTCGTATTTTTTTACATCATTGAAAAGCACAAGCGTATCGCCCTTGCTCTGGTAGAGAAATATTTTTCCACCTTGTTTTTCAAATTTTAAAAGCGACTTGGGTAAAATCCAATCTTTCGGCGTATCGCGCCTCTCACTATAACGGTCCCCTATAGAAAAGTATGGTGCAGCGACAAGAAATGTCGCTTTTATTTTCTTTGGAAATCTATTTTCCGAGAGATATTTTGCAAGAAAGATTCCCCCGAGAGAATGACCCACCAAAATCATATTTTGTTTGAGGAAAGGAATATATTTTTCAAACCATATTTTCCATTCATTATATTTTGCATTGTCCTTGCTCGGCATCCTTGGTGTAATCACTTGGAAACTCTTCCCGAGTTTTTCTCCGAGCGTATCTTTCCAACCCTTGTATGGAATCAAATCGAGATTGATTTTCTCTGTTTTCAACTCAGCCAGGTACTCTTTATATGTATTGAAAGCATCCCCGCCATGTATCACTAAAACTTGTTGCTTCATAATTCTTTAATTCTACCATTTTGAGCCTTATTTTGGTATTATTTCACTCAATGAACCCGACCCCGATTAGAGGAAACTCGCCCCAAGGTGATGGAAATACCGCAGAAGGCGGGGCGTCCTCTAACGGGGTTAATCAAAAATTCCTCAAGCCGTACAATCCTGAAACAACGGAAGACCGCGTATATGAATCGTGGATGAAAAGCGGATATTTCAATCCTGACAATCTCCCTGCGCGACATACAGAGCCGTTTTCAATCGTACTTCCTCCGCCGAATGTTACCGGAATACTTCACATGGGAAGCGCGTTGATGATTGCGATTGAAGATATTATGGTGCGCCACGCGCGAATGAAAGGAATGAAAACCCTTTGGATTCCGGGCACTGACCATGCCGCGATTGCCACGCAGTCAAAAGTTGAAAAAGAAATTTATCAAAAAGAAGACAAGCGCAGGCAGGATTTGGGACGCGTAGAATTGCTCAAGCGCATAA
The DNA here is from genome assembly GCA_035510395.1 of Minisyncoccota bacterium. GTDB lineage: Bacteria > Patescibacteriota > Minisyncoccia > Phycocordibacterales > UBA6065 > DATKHE01. The sequence goes on along the minus strand of DATKHE010000070.1, from coordinate 3,410 downwards.
ATGAATTTGCCGACCAAAGCCACACCGACATCGTCAATCAATTAAAAAAGCTCGGCGCGTCCCTCGATTGGTCGCGCGAAGCGTACACGCTCGATGATACGAGAAATTTTGCTGTTCGTACTGCGTTCAAAAAAATGTATGATGATGGACTGATTTATCGCGGAAACAGAATCGTGAATTGGGATCCAAAAGGTCAGACAACAATATCGGACGATGAAATTGTGTATAACGAAGAAAAATCGAAATTTTATTATTTTCAATACGGACCGTTTGTTATCGGAACTGCGCGTCCTGAAACAAAATTCGGCGACAAATATATTATTGTTCATCCAGATGATGCGCGATATTCGCAATACAAAGACGGACAGCAAATAGATCTTGAATGGATAAATGGTCCGATAAAAGCGACAGTGATAAAAGATACGGCAATCGATATGGCTTTTGGTACCGGAGCAATGACGATTACTCCGTGGCACAGTACCGTGGACTTTGAAATTGCCTGCCGCCACAATCTTGATAAAGAACAAATTATAGATAAATACGGAAAGCTCCTCCCTATCACCGGAGAATTTGCAGGAATGAAGATTTCTGATGCTCGCCCGAAAATTGTAGAAAAACTAAAAGCAAAAGGTCTTCTCGTGAAAGAAGAAGATTACACTCACAATATCGCAACCGCGGAACGCACAGGCGGAATCGTAGAACCGCAAATAATGAATCAGTGGTTTGTAAATGTAAATAAAAAATTCAAGCGCGGAGCAGATGAGGTATCTCTCAAAGATTTGATGAAAAATGCGGTTGAAAAAGACGGCATAAAAATCATTCCCGACCGATTTGAAAAGGTCTATTTTCATTGGATAGACGGCCTGCGCGATTGGTGTATTTCACGCCAGATTTGGTTCGGGCATCGCATCCCTGTCTGGTACCGCGGAAATGAGGTTTATTGCGACCTAGAAGCCCCAAAAGACGACGGCTGGACTCAAGACGAGGATACGCTAGATACGTGGTTTTCAAGCGGTTTATGGACGTTTTCAACCCTCGGCTGGCCTGCTAAAACGGCAGATTTGCAGATGTATCATCCGACGACAATTCTTGAGACCGGATACGATATTATATTTTTCTGGGTCGCACGAATGATACTGATGTCGAAATATCTTTTGGGGACTATTCCTTTTAAAACAGTATACCTGCACGGACTTGTACGTGATGAAAAAGGAAGAAAAATCGCCAAGTCGCTCGGCAATAATATTGACCCTGTCGATATGGCAAAAAAATACGGAGTGGATGCCGTGCGTATGGGACTCATCATCGGCACAGGTCCGGGCAACGACAGCAAGATGGGTGAAAACAAAATCCGCGGATACAAAAACTTCGCGAATAAAATCTGGAACATCACACGATTCGTACTAACGAGTGCGGAAAATTTTGATTATGAAAATAAACCTGCGCTCACTGAAGACGATGCGAAAATTGTCGCGGAGTTTGATGCGATTTTGAAAGACGTATCACTTGATATGGATAATTTCCGTTTCTATCTCGCTGGAGAAAAATTGTACGCGTATGTCTGGCACGAATTCGCCGATATCATCATCGAGGAGAGTAAAAAGAAAATCGCGAGCGATGATGCGCCTGTAAAACAATCTGCACAATGGACACTTTTTTACATTCTCGAACAATTCCTCCGTGCGCTTCATCCATTTATGCCGTTCGTCACAGAAGAAATCTGGTCTGATATGCCGATAAAAAATAAAACTCTTCTCATGATCGAGGAATGGCCAACTAAATAAATCGTATGATTCCATCCGGCACAACGATATTTTTTGCGCTCCTCGGCGGGATTTTGCCCGCGCTTCTCTGGCTTTGGTTTTGGCTTCGCGAGGACAAGCTTCATCCTGAACCACGATGGCGGCTCATCCTCGCGTTTGTAGGAGGAATGATTGCCGTACCGCTCGTCTATCCATTTGAACGGCTTTCGCTCAACATCCTCGGCTGGAGTATTTGGACTGTCATCGCGTGGGCGGCGATAGAAGAAATTGCAAAATATATTGCGGCGCATTTTACCGCGCTTCGCTCGCAGGATTTCAAATGGCCGATCGATGCGCTTGAATACCTGATAACGACCGCTCTCGGATTTGCCGCCGTGGAAAATACCCTATTCATCCTCTCTCCGCTCACAAACGGCGACATCGGACAAAGTATCGTCACCGGCAATCTGCGCTTCATCGGCGCGACACTCGTGCATGTAACATCATCGGCAGTATTGGGCTATTTCATCGGCAGGAAATTCTATGCTCGAAAATGGATATCAAAAGCATGGGCGCGTATCTTAGGACTCACAGCAGCCATCGCATTGCACAGCGTATTCAATTACTTTATAATATACCGCAACAGCGCCCAGATTTTCATCATCTTTGGATTCGTGTGGGCGGCGGCGATAGTGCTCCTCATCCTGTTTGAGCAAATTAAAAAATTACCAAAAACAAAATCATAATATGCAAAAAAACAAACGATCATTTTTTGAACGATTGACGGGCACCGTACGAGCTGATGATGGTGCATTTGAAGAAAATACTGAGGATGAGTTGGCGACAGATGATCGCAAGATGTCCCTTATGGATGAGGATTCTATCGATGGCGAGCTCCCCGTCGACGTCTACCAGACTCCTACCGAAATCATCGTCAAAACGATGGTCGCAGGCATTCGTCCTGATGATTTGAGCATTGATATCACGAGAAATATGGTCTCCATTCGCGGCACACGCACAACATCAAGCGAAATCGATGAGAAAGATTTTTATCACAAAGAACTCTATTGGGGTACGTTCGCCCGCACAGTTACCCTTCCTGAAGAAATAGATGTCGAGGAATCAGAAGCGACAGAAAAGAATGGTTTACTCACCATACGATTATCGAAAATAGACAAAGCGAAGCAGAATAAACTCAAGGTGAAGTCGACATAAATAAAAAACAAGCCACCTTTGTTTAGGGTGGCTTGAACTTTTTTACAACAAAACCTCTTTGAGGTGAGCAGACATACACGGTACCGCTTTCCGAGCAGGTTCTGCGCGCTGTTCACCTACATCATGCATCACCCAAATCTTTCGCATAAGCGTCGATCTGAGGCAATAATCGGTGAGATGGTTGTTCTTTTCATGATACGCGTTTACAAGCTTTCGAGCTTTCTCGATTGCCTCTTTTTTATCAGCGGCATTGATTTCATCTTCGAAAGTTAATGAACGATCATCGTGACAAGACCCGACAGCATAACCAACTATCGTTGTAAGTTGAAATTTCATAGTGCCTCCATCCTATACAACAGATAAAAAACTGAAAAGTTACCTCCATAAAATAAACGGCTTGCGCCGTTCATTTAATTTGTGCCGAGGGCCGGACTCGAACCGGCGACATCTTCC
>DATKHE010000069.1:0-3909 GCA_035510395.1 Minisyncoccota bacterium | reverse complement strand
GTTCCTTATAGCCCATTCTAGCACTCTTTGATACTCGCTCCACGACATCAGCGAACATATCAACGACTTCGGTATTTCGGTTATTGTAGCGGAATACAAACTCGTCTACATATTTTTGCAAATGCTTTTTACTCATATTGTGATATGTGCCGTAGTATCCTCGCTTGAACACCGCCCAGAAACTCTCTGCTCCGTTTGAGTGTATGTCGCCCTCTTTTACATACTGACCCTTTCCGTGAGAGACAGAGTAGTGAGGGTACAATTTTCCTATCTTTGAGTATGAAAGAAACTCATCCGTGTAGAGCTTCGTTCCTATCTGCACATTCTCAACAATCATCTTTTCAAGCGTTCGCATTTTCACATCGCCGACTACGCTTGCCTTGATTGCTCCGCCACGCTGTAGCAAGCCGACAATAGGGGTCTTTGTGAGAGTGTTTCGTCCTTGCGTGTGAGGAGTTCGCTTATTTGCGTGCTTGTTTCTTTCCTTTCCGCCTATGTATGTCTCGTCTACCTCTACTTTGCCGAATAGCTGACCTTTGTTCTGCTTCAAGGTCTTGCGGATACGCTGATCCATAAACCACGCTGTTGTCTGCGTTACGCCGATTTGTTTTGAGAGATTGATAGACGAGATGCCTTTCTTGTTTGTATTGAGGAGATAGATAGCCATAAACCATTTCTGCAAAGGTGCTTTTGTTTGGCTGAAAATAGTGTTTGTTATTATCTGAAAGTCCTTTTTGCACGAAGCACAGCGAAAGCGTTTGCCCTTGAAGCGGTTGATATGGGAATGCCCACAATGAGGGCAGTATTCGCCTTTCGCAAAGCGGATTTGTTCAAAGTATTTTCGGCATACTTCCTCGTTATGGAAGTGAGCGGAAAACTCTATAATGGTCTTGAAGTTCGTATTCATACTGACTATACTACAGGATCAGAAAAGGGTAGTCAACTATGTTTTATATTGTGCGTGTGGATAACTATTTTGTCAATTATTGCTGTGTATACTTGCACCAAAAGCAGATGCTATGATAGTAATAACTTTATGGATCCATTTCTTCTTGCCGTCATCGTTGTTCTTATGGGAGTGATCGGATATTTTCTTAAACAGATATTCGATAGGGTATTTTCTATTGGTACTGATGTTTCAGAGATGAAACCAAAATTAGAAATCCTTTGGAAAGATAAGTTTGCCCCTGCTAACTCACCGAGACAACTCAATACAAGAGGTGAGAGTATTTTGAATACAAGTGGTATCAAACAAGTGATTGATGAAAAGAAAGACCATCTCCTAAAACTTGTGAGAGATAAAAAACCCGCAAGTCCTTATGATGCAGAAACTGCCATAGAAGAAGTAATGAACGCATTACCAACACATTGCCCTGATGTGGTAGAGCGTCTTAAACAGGGAGCGTTTTCGTCAGGAGTAGATGTGAGTGCTGTATTGTTTGCTGGAAGCATTTATTTGAGAAATCTGATCTTTACAGATTTAGGTTTTAGCTTGGAAGATTTGGATAAGCCAAAAACGCCTTAATTATCGACATCTAGGGTAACATTCTATATAAGTCCCATTCTTAATTGCTTGGCAGTCAAGAAGGAGGAGGGAATGTCGGCAACTTAAGAAAGTTGAAATCGTAATGTCGCACCACAGGAGTACTAGTCAACCCCTAAGTTGTCCAAAAGGGCATCAAGGGGTTGATGTCGCACAATATATCTTTTGTGCAGGGTAGCCCTTTCTGCCTGAGAGGGGTCTCAAGACTTGCCCGCCTACCTAATAGCTTATGTTGACCGTCGGATGCAATTGAACGCTTGGAGATGCTGTAGACGCGGCACTTCCCGTTGCTGGGTGTATTTGATTCACGATGATGTTCCAAAGTGCCCAAAATGGACCTGAGAGATATGTATTCCACACGTACACGACTCCACCCCAAACATAGCTGAAATTGTTCTGAGTCGTCGGTGAATTTATTACGGACTGAATACTGATACCAAAATAGCTTAAAATGAGTATTGCGATGATTATGATAATGATCGTGCGGATGAGTCCTCTGTTCGGGTTGAATTTCATTGGAATTGATTATAACAGATACTTGGGTAGCCTCAAATGCACTTTTCCACCGCTTTTTTAAGTCGTGCGAGGGTAGTGTCTTTGCCTAAAATTTCGGAAAGGGTAAACGGGTCGGGGGATTTCTCTTTGCCCGATAGGGCAATGCGAAATGGCGAGAGAACTTCCCCGCGTCCTTCTTTTTCCGCATAATCCCAAACAGCCGATTTCACATCTGCCGCAGTAAATTTTTTATCATTTATTTTTGAAAGCAAAGAAATAATTTTTTCCAATCGTGTTTTTGTTGCACTCAATTCACCTTTGCCTTTCCATAAAAGCATTTTTGAATCATAGATTGGTTTGGCAAAGTAATAATCAAATTCGCCGGCATCTGCCATAGTCTGTATATCTCCGTATGTCTCAATACGCTCGATGAGGGTTGGTACAAGACGATTCAAAACGCCGTCTTCCCTGTTCCAATTATTCTTTTTGGCTTGAGCGGAGTTGAAAATCCAATGTGCCACTTCCCTTTCGCGTCCTTCTGCCGGCAGTAGCTTTAGATGTTCTTTATTTACCCAGCGCAATTTTTCTTCGCTGAAAATAGCTCCGCTTTTTTGTACGCGATCAAGAGAAAAAGTCCTTATCAAATCATTTTTTGAGAATATTTCCTGTTCCGTTCCGGGGTTCCAGCCGATAAGTGCCATGTAATTGATCAGGGCTTCTGGAAGGTATCCAGCATCACGATATTCAGTAATCGCTTTTGCCCCTTTGCGCTTTGATAGTTTTGACTTGTCCTGCGCAAGCACGAGCGGCAAATGCGCATACGTTGGAATAGGCGCTTTCAATGCTTCATATATAAGGATCTGGCGCGGTGTATTTGAAATATGATCCTCACCGCGAATAATATGCGTAACACCGGAAAAAATATCGTCCGCCACAACCGCGAAATGAAATATAGGTTCATCGAGATCTTTGGCAACGACAAAATCCCCAAGCTCGGTTGTATCAAATTCTATGCGTCCTCGTATCGCATCAGTAAACGAGATTTTTTTGTTGGGATTTTTGAATCTGATGACTTCTGTCCGATCTCCGGGCTTTTGGGGAGTTTCTTTTGAAATATAAACCTTTCCTTGATCTAAAAGTTTTTGTAAAGACTGTTTGTGGGCGATTGAGCGTTCTGATTGGCGATACATTTCGTCATATTCAAGTCCGAGCCACCCAAGACTCTCAATGATATTTTCTTCATATTCTTTTTTTGAGCGAATTTTGTCCGTGTCTTCTATGCGTAAAATAAATTTTCCTTTGTTTTGTCGCGCAAATAAATACGCAAATACTGCGGTGCGATAATTACCTGTATGGAGAAGCCCTGTCGGGCTCGGTGCAAATCGCGTGACGATGCTTGCTCCAGAAAGAGCCGATCTTTCCGGCATCAAGAGTGCCGACAATGAAAATTTTTGATTTTTAAGTCCAATCATTTTTCGTGAGCTATAGCTATGCGTATAATTTCTTTTGCGATAGCGTCACTCGCATCTTTTCGTGCAAAATCAGCGGTACTTTTGATCATCTTCCCCGCCACATCCGGATTTTCAAGGATACGCGTGATTTCTGCCGACAATATATGAGGGGTGAGATTGCTCTCCTCAATGACTTCACAGCTTCCTGTTGCGCCGTAAGAATATGCGTTTGATGTTTGGTCGTGACTGACTTCTTCAGGTATTGGAATGATAATCGAAGGTTTGTGCCATAAAGCAATTTCAAAAATAGTAGAACCGGCGCGTGATACGACGATGTCAGCTGCACCGGCGCCCATACGCATTGATAAGTCATTGAGGTAGGCAAAAGGCTTGTATCGGTCTTTGTGTTCACTGTCTTTG
>DATKHE010000068.1:0-2376 GCA_035510395.1 Minisyncoccota bacterium | reverse complement strand
ATACTACACAAAACCGCTCTGATTGATATAGTTTATGTGAATAATAAGCCATATTTTGCTACTATATTTTCTATTCTTGTGAAAGGAGAAAATCCTGCCCTACGCACAATATTAAACCATCACTCTTTTCAGATGCGCCGGAATTTTGACCGCGATTTCATATGTAATCGTTTTGCAGTTTTTTGCAATGGATTGTATCGAGTTCGGGTCTTTTGGATTGTCGCTTATGACGATTGCTTCCATTCCGACCGCAGGATTTTCGACGGATGAAATGTCGATAGTGCTTATATTCATACTGACCCGTCCAATAAAAGGGCAGACAGCTTTATTTTGACCGATTTGCACCGCGCCATTACTCGACAGGCGTCTATCCAAGCCCTCTGAATAACCGATAGGAATCGTACCAATGAGTATATTTTTTTCCGTACGGAATGTGTTGCCGTACCCAGTCGCTTCTCCTTTATTCAATTTTTTCACGCTCGTCAGTATTGTTTTCATTTTGAGTACGGGCAGGAGCGTGAGACTCGAGTTCAGAACCTCATTTTCGGTAATACCGTAGAGACCGATACCGAGTCGCAGGACATTGCCAACAATGTTTTTTGAAAAACGCGAACCGTCAGTCGACGCCGCGTGAACATATTTTATATTCGGGAATTGCGATTTTATTTCCTTCGCATACCGATTCCACAGCTCGATTTGTGATTTTGTATAGGACTCGTCCGTGTTGTCCGCATCATTGAGGTGTGTATATACGCCTTCGAGAATTATACTTTGATTTTTTTTGATGATATCCATCGCTTCAGTGATTTCCTCCGGGCGGATTCCCTGTCGATGCATCCCTGTATCTATTTTCAAGTGAATTTTTATTTTATTTTCTATCGTCGAAATTGATCGCAGAGTGTCCATTGTTGTCACGGTAAAGGAAATATTTTTCACGAGCGATGTTTTTATTGTTTCGAGACGCGTGTAGCCGATGATGAGGAGCGGCATTCGGACACCTTTTGCATGGAGAGCGATAGCTTCGAAATACGAGTCGACGCCGAAAAAAGGGATCTTCTCCGCATTCTGTTCGAGAAATTGTGCGACTGCGAGGAGTCCATGTCCGTAGGCGTTGGCTTTTAAAATCGGCGCGATATGTCCGTCGGGCGCAAACGCGGCGAATTCTCTAAAATTGTGCAGGAGTCTGTCACGTGAGACTTCGATAGTGATGAGCGGTTCGTAGGGGAATCGCTTGCGTCGGAGCCATGTGAGAAATTTCATAGATGTTGCATTATGTTCCAGAATAGTCTATATTACAACCTCACAATTTATATATATGTCACAGGATAATCTCATCATTTTGAAGCACAAAGCGACCGGCGAGGTGTATTATACGAGCAAGAATAAGAAGAAAGTCGAGAAGAAAATCGAGCTCAAAAAGTACTCTGCAAAGCTCCGAAAGCACGTCGTTTTCAAGGAAGCGAAGAAATAAACAAAAGCCACCCGAGAGGGTGGTTTTAGTTTTTAAGATGATATGCCAGAATTATTGTTGTAATAGGGAAGTCGCCCATCATGTCCTTCTTTGTATTGTAAAAGCCAATAATTTTCCCATTCAAATTGTTCACTTTCATTATCAATTAGCGAATATTCTACAAGATGGAAGTTCCAATCTTTACGAACCTGTTCAGCGAGTCGGCTTTTTATATTTCCCTTACCTATATATACAATTTCATTTTTTGTATCTAGATAGCGATATATACCCTTTGCACCATCTTTAATTGATGATTTTTCTTCCCTTTTGACTCTATTTTCAAAAGAAGGTCTTAATTTTATTGACCAAAATTTACCATCTTTTTTGACAGGGAAATATCTTTGAAGACGATTTAATCCAAGTATAGCTGTTTATTACTTCTTGGGCTGAACTGCGAACACTGTCCTTTCTTTTATTTAGCGTATAAGTATCCTCATTCTTTTCAGATAAGAATTCAAAGTTTATTTTTCTCTACTCTTCATCTATGAAGTACGATACGAAATCATATTTATCCAATTCAGCTAATTTTCTAACCACACTGTTGTAGTTAAAAATATCGCTACCAATAGAGATGGTTGGTTCATCACTCATTCGCGTTGTCCTTTTAAATTTTACTAAAGCCATATTTTCTATTAAATTAATTAAGCTATGCGGGCCCACCAGGACTTGCACCTGGAACCTCGCGTTTGGAGTGCGATGTTTTACTGTTGAAACTATAGGCCCTTGAGAAAGCATAATAACATTAATACGTAATTGCGTAAAATATTTTCGTCCGCATAGTTCCGCGTTTAGTCCGCGCGGTCTGCGTCTATAAATTTTTGAACTGTAGAGAGGATTTGGCGATTTTGAGTAGCAGGGAACCATTT
>DATKHE010000067.1:0-3950 GCA_035510395.1 Minisyncoccota bacterium | reverse complement strand
ACAAGATCACCCACTTTGAACTGTGTCAGGTCAACTTTATCGCCAGTTTTTATAGCACCCACTGGAGTCGCAAATTCCTCAACATATCTGAAATTACCGAGACCTTTGAAATGACCTTTTTGCGGTTTTGAAATGAGTGCTTCCCTTTTTTCGCCGAATGCGACCTGAACAGCCTCATAGCCGTCTTTTTCTTTGGTCTTCACCTGAGTGACCGTTACCGGTCCAGCAGAAATGACCGTCGCTGGATGAGCGAGACCTTGGTCGTCAAAGACCTGCGTCATATATTCTTTTGTGCCTAGTATGAATTTCATATATTTTCTTAACGAGTTAGCGAGTTTTAGAAAATAATGAACCCCTCACCAATTTTGCTAAATTAAGAGAAACAAAGCTTATAAAGCCGATACCTGAAAAAATGTCTCGCCAAGCGCGTGCGCGAACCCCAGTAGTAGAGCTAAGCTCACTACGGGGCACAGTAGCGCGTCCCTCTCGGGCGAAGCGCTTGGCTGTCGTATTTAGTTGCAAAATTGGTGTGTGGGTCATGCTTTCGTTATAGCGCGAGCTTGGGTTTGAGACCTAGCGGCTCTCTATTTGAATAAAAACAGCCCCTATGGGCTTTTCAAAGATACTACACTACCCCCAATTTTTATGCAAGAAAAAACCGCACGATCAGGTGCGGCTTTGTAGACTTTCATGAGGTCTACAATTCAGCTTAGTAATAGCGTGAAAGAAAATGCTTGAGAATGGGTCTCAGCAAATCCAATTCTTCTTTTTGATACGCTTCGCGCGGATCAAACTTTGAAAGGATTTGCGGACCAACTCTTTCAGCAAGTCTTGTAGGAAGCTCTCCTCCGAGGCTCACATGCTTCCAAACCTCCCATGCATCATCGAGCTCATCCTCCTTGACCACATCAATGAGCCAACTTTTAGTGAGAACGTCTGTGGGTACAGTATAACTGTTCCACAAACATAAGACGCTAAAATTTGGATCACAGAGTGAATATTCGAAGGGTCGACCTGTACGGAACTCCCCGGGCATTGCAGGCTCCGGATAGCGACCGTACGGGGCGATGAGCTTGAGTTCGTCTCCATCAGTTTTGTCCCAATTTGCGACAACCGAGAATGTAACTGGTCGAGTGCAATTTGGTAAAATCTGGGGGGAGAACAGACGTATTTGCCCGACGCGAATTTCTTCGTCGTAGGGCTTTTTCGCAAACTCATCAAAGTATTCTTCGACGAGTAGCTTGTCCATTTTCCTAATAGACGAACTCTTCAATGATGCAAGATCGATTTCTCTAGCTAGCAGCCAATTGTGCAAGCACACTTGCTGATATTCAGAGAGAGACGGATCACTTACGAGCAAGTCGTGAAATTGTTTTTTAGGCAACTTCGAGATTCGCTTGTAATATGCATCGATCTCGTCAATCGTTTTACGGAGCTCTTGGCGAGCAACGTTCGTGAGCCCTTGCTTTTTTCCGCGCAAGGAAGCGGTTGTATGGTGTGTAGTCATATATATAATGTGTTCACGTCACTTACGAGCTGACGGAGAGCACAACTACATCTCTGTCAAAAAACTATTCTTTGATACTGTACACGAATATATACATATTGTCAATATATTTTACAGATTGCAATCTGTAATTCCAAAATACCCTTATAAAATAAGGGTATTTTGGAATCAGACAAAAACGAGATACTTTTTGGAATAAAAAAACGCCCCGTTAGGGCGATTTTGTGTTTTCCGCGTTCGTTCCGCGAAGTTCAGCGTTTGGTCCGCGTCTTCGGAACTTTGTCGCCTTCTCTGCGTGCTTCGGAAATTCCGATAGCTATTGCCTGCTTTTGGGATTTCACGCGCTTTCCACCCCTTCCGCTTTTGAGTTTGCCCTCTTTCCATTCGTGCATAACTTTTCCGACTTTCTTTTGAGCTTTTTTGCTATATTTCGGCATAATTGTAAGAAATTATTTAGAATGGCTTTCTGCCTTGAATAATTCTAACAAGGACAAGAATAATCGCGAGAACGAGCAGAATATTAATAAACCAGCCGAGCGTATATCCGGTGATAATTCCTAAAAGCCACAAAACAAAAAGAATAATTGCGATGGTAATAAGCATAATAAGTACGCCGTATGAGTTTACAAAATATTTCACTAATGAAAATTCCCGCTTAAGCGGGAATTTTCATTTTTGCACTTTGCTTTCGACTTTGTTTCCTTAGGAGCGAAGCGAGTTAGGAAACAAGAAGTCCCCTTGTGGGATGAGTTTTGCCTTCTCTACGCCATCTTCACATCAATATTCACTCCTGAAGGAAGCGACATATTGGTGAGTGCTTCTATGATTTTCGGATTCGGATTCAAGATATCAATCAAGCGCTTGTGCACTCGCATTTCAAACTGTTCGCGGGCATTTTTGTAAACGAATGATGAGCGGTTGACGGTATATTTCTTGATTTCGGTCGGGAGCGGAATCGGACCGAGTACTTCGACATCATATCGAAGCGCGGTGTCGATGATTTGCTTTACGGATGCGTCGAGGATTTTGTTTTCGTATGCACGAACACGAATGCGAAGTCGTGGAGCAACTTCAACGGTTGCTTTTTTCGTGACTGCTTTTGTCGCAGTTTTCTTCGTCGCAGCTGCTTTTTTTTCTTTTATAGGCATTGATGAGAGGGTTTAGGGTTTAGGCCAATAGGTTTTAGGTTTTCTACACCCTAACCCCTTTGACCTATGGCCTTCTTTATTTTATGACCTTCGTTACGACTCCTGCGCCGACAGTCTTGCCTCCTTCGCGGATTGCAAAACGCTGTTTGTCTTCGAGTGCGATCGGAGCGACAAGCTTTACCTTGAAGGTAATGGTGTCGCCCGGCATAACCATTTCTACTTTTTCAGGAAGGGTCACTTCACCCGTCACGTCAGTCGTGCGGCAGTAGAATTGCGGTTTGTAGCCGTTGAAGAATGGAGTGTGTCGTCCGCCTTCTTCCTTTTTCAAGATATATACTTCTGCCTCGAATTCTGTGTGAGGAGTAACAGAGCCCGGCTTTGCGAGCACTTGTCCGCGATGAACCGCGTCCTTTGCAGTACCTCGGAGAAGAACTCCGGCATTGTCTCCCGCCATACCTGACTGGAGCTGTTTATTGAACATTTCGATACCAGTGATGGTTGTCTTTGTCGTTGGAGCAAGACCGATGATTTCTACTTCTTCACCGACTTTGACCTGACCGCGTTCAATACGACCAGTAACCACTGTTCCGCGTCCTTCGATTGAGAAAATATCTTCGATTGGCATAAGGAATGGCTTGTCTACCTGTCGTTCTGGCATAGGAATATATGAGTCGAGGGTCGTCATCAATTCCTTGATTTTGAGCGCCCAAGGATCTTTGTTGTCTTTCGCTTCCAATGCTTTGAGAGCCGAGCCGCGAATAACTGGAGAATCATTGTAGCCCTGCTTTGCGAGAAGTCCTTTTACTTCTTCTTCAACGAGGTCGATGAGATCTTTGTCATCCACTGCGTCACACTTGTTCAAGAACACGACGATTTTCGGCACTCCTACTTGGCGCGCAAGAAGAATATGTTCACGGGTCTGAGGCATAGGTCCGTCGATCGCAGAGACCACAAGAATAGCGCCGTCCATTTGAGCAGCACCAGTAATCATATTTTTTACGAAGTCTGCGTGTCCCGGACAGTCGATGTGCGCGTAGTGTCGCGCGTCTGATTCATATTCAACGTGCGCGAGAGAAATCGTGACGATTTTTGACGCATCGCGAACAGTACCGCCTTTTGCGATATCGGAATATGCTTTTACGTTTGCGAGTCCGTCGCGAGCCTGTGTCGCAAGGATTGCTGCCGTAAGCGTAGTCTTGCCGTGGTCAACGTGACCGATGGTTCCGACGTTTACGTGCGGCTTTGTTCTTTTGAATTCTGCTGCCATATATTTTATAAATTATTAAATACTAATG
>DATKHE010000066.1:0-2653 GCA_035510395.1 Minisyncoccota bacterium | reverse complement strand
AATTATCTTTTATTTTTTCTCCGTTGGTTTCAAAATCTTTTGCGTTGCCTTTTGTTTCTATGTGCGGAAAAACCCAAATGTGGGCATGGGGGACTTCATCACCGCTAATTCTTGACCATATTGCTTCATCACCAAATGCTTTCTTCTGTGCGTGAGCAATTTTATTTACTACTTCGAAATATGTTCCGACATTCGGTACGTCCCAGACCCAGCGATAATGTTTTTTCGGAATCACGAGTGTATGTCCCGGTGATCGCGGATTGATGTCGAGAAACGCTAAAAAGTCGGCATCTTCATATACTTTGTGCGCAGGAATTTCGCCTTTGACTATTTTGCAGAAAATGCAGTTCTCCATATTCATAAATATATCATATCGGCACTTTTCATTTTTATTCTTTGAGATACAATAAACTCCATGAATCAAGAACAAAACAATCAGAAATTTTCTACTCCCGCAGCTATCGTCCTCGGCGCAGTCATTATCGCCCTCGCGGTTATTTGGGCTTTGCATCCATCATCTCCTTCGGCGGCAAATCAGCCTACTCCGTCGGTCAATATTAATAACGTAAAAGTTGCAGGTGAACCGTTTGTCGGCAATGCCAACGCGCCAATTACTATCGCTTACTTTTTTGATTATCAATGTCCTTTCTGCAAGCAGGATGAAGAGACGGTCATCCCGCAGCTTATGACGGATTATGTTAATACCGGAAAAGTGAAAATCGTTTTCAAGGATTTTCCATTTCTCGGACCGGATTCCCTGACGCTTTCCACTGCCGCTCGCGCTGTCTGGGATGTGGAGCCTGACAAATTCTATGAGTGGCACAAGGCAGTGTATGACGCTCAAGGCGAAGAAGGTTCGGGCTGGGCAACGCAGACAGAAATTATGAAAATTACGACTGATGTTCTCGGCGCGACAGACGCCGCTCAAGTCGCAAATCTTATGACCGTAAATGCCGCGAAATATGCAGCCGAAATTGCTGCGGACAAAACAGAGGGTGATTCACTCGGTGTCCAAGGTACTCCGGCTATGATTATTGGTACACAGCTTCTCGTCGGTGCGGAACCATATTCGGCTATTCAGTCGGCGATTGCCGCGGCTGCTAAATCTCAATAGGTTGGTTAACAAAAAAGCGCAGGTCTCGTGATACAATTTTCTGATGGCAGTCGATGCTCAATCCATACTGAATTTTCTTCTCGAAAAAAGAGGGGTCAAGACTCCCGAAGCAAAAGCGACTTTTCTCTCGCCCGGTTTTGAAAAACATACGCACAATCCATTCTTGCTCAAGGATATGGATAAAGCGGTAGAGCGGCTTTGTCAGGCACTCAAAAATGATGAACGCATTGCCGTATTTTCCGATTATGACGCCGACGGCATACCCGGAGCCGTGATTTTCAAAGATTTTTTGGACAAAGTGGGCGCTAAAAATTTTGAAATATATATTCCGCATCGCCACGATGAAGGATTCGGGCTCAATATGAGCGCGATTGATGAAATAGCAGACCGCGGCGCGAAAGTTTTAATAACTATCGACTGCGGAATAGCAGATGTAAAAGAAATAACCTATGCAAAGTCAAAAAACATTGACGTTATCATCACTGACCATCACGAAGCCCACGCTGATATCAAAGATGCCTATGCAGTCATAGATCCGAAACAAAATGGATGTCCATATCCTGACAAAAATATTTGTGGTTCGGGAGTTGCTTTCAAATTTATTTCTGCATTTTTACAAAAATACGGCACGAAATTCAATGTAACATCTGGCTGGGAGAAATGGCTTCTCGATATGGTTGCGATTGCGACACTTTCGGATATGGTATCGCTCACGGGCGAAAATCGCGTGCTCACGCATTACGGACTTCTCG
Source organism: Minisyncoccota bacterium (assembly GCA_035510395.1). Lineage (GTDB taxonomy): Bacteria > Patescibacteriota > Minisyncoccia > Phycocordibacterales > UBA6065 > DATKHE01. Next base: position 787 of record DATKHE010000066.1, on the reverse strand, counting down.
TGATGAGAAAAACACCGCGGGTGGGACTCAATGCGTTGTTTGAAAAATTACGCATACGCAAAAAATATTTGACCGAGGATGACATCGCATTCTCAATCACACCGCGGATCAACGCCGCATCCCGTATGGGAGAGCCTGAACAGGCGTTCAAGCTACTTTCTGCCGGCAAGCTCGACGATGTCGAAGTGCTGGTAAAATCTCTTGAACATTTAAATAATGAGCGAAAGGGAACTGTTGCAGCGCTTGTGAAAGAAGTGAGAAAAATCGTGAGCGAGCGCAATGCACCTGACAAGAAAATCATCGTCGCGGGTAATCCCCATTGGCGGCCGTCGCTTCTTGGACTTGCAGCCAATTCTTTTGCCAACGAATTTTCCTGCCCGGTATTTTTATGGGGAAGAGACGGCGAAAATATGATAAAGGGGTCATGCCGCTCGGGCGGCGGTGTAAGCGTTTTTTCTCTGATGCAGGCTGTTCGTCCCGGAGTCCTTGTTGATTTTGGCGGGCATTCTGCATCGGGAGGATTCAGTGTTGCCGAGGGAAGCGTACATACGCTTGAGCAGGAGCTTTCGCTTGCTTTAGGCGGAATTGCGATAGGAGAAGAGGTTGAAAAAGATGAATATGATATGCAACTTTTGCCCGAAGACGTATCGTGGCAGCTCTATGACGCACTTTCTGCACTTTCGCCGTTCGGTGTGGGAAATAAAAAACCATTGTTCTTGTTCAACGATGTGAAGATCCGCGCGGCGAGACTTTTTGGGAAGGAAAAACAGCATATGGAGTATGAAAT
>DATKHE010000065.1:0-2182 GCA_035510395.1 Minisyncoccota bacterium | reverse complement strand
GCTGGATTTATTTCAAAACTAAATTTCTTGCGAATAGGCAAAATAGCGACGACGGCCGTCGATGTATGTACACGTCCTGATTTTTCGGTCGCCGGTACGCGTTGAATGCGATGCACACCTGTTTCAAAGCGAAGGGTTTTGTAGACGTCTTTACCGCTGATCTCAAATGATGCTTCTTTGTAGCCGCCGAGAGACGACTGCGATTCGTCAACAACTTGGAACGTCCAGCCTTTTTTCAAAGCAAAGTTTTTGTAAATATGTGCGAGCTGTTCGGCGAAAAGCGCCGCTTCGTCCCCTCCCGCCCCCGCGCGAATTTCAAGTATGATTTCGTTTGGATATTCTTCTTCAGCGATACCTGCGTTTACGATAGTTTCCATTTGTTTCCAAAGCGTCGCTTTTTGTTCTGCAAAAGATGCGAGTTCGGCGGCACCGAGATCTTTCATAGACACATCGGTTGCCATCAATGCCAAAAGTTCCGCTTCTTCTTTTGCGACGCGTTCGTATGATTCAGCAAGATACGCCGTTTTGTGATTTTGTTTGAATTGGGAAATGTCCATAGAATTAACCATTGACTATTCACTTGTAACGATTAACCAGAAAAAATCTGATTTCTTGTGAATAGTGAACAGTAAAAAGTTAATTGTGCTTTTTCGCCCCCGCACGGCGCGCCTTGAATTTCTCCACTCGTCCGCCTGAATCGAGAATACTGTCTGCTCCTGTATAAAAAGGATGTGAAGCCGATGAGATTTCTATGTGAACGAGAGGATATTCTTTTCCATCAGTCCACTTAGCTGTTTCTTTTGAAGGAATAACAGAGCCAATCAAAAATCGCGCGTCAGTCGAGTTGTCGCGGAATATGACCTGTCGATAACCTTTTGGGTGTATGTCTGTTTTCATTGCTCAAAAACCTTAGCAAATATTACCCAAAAGATCAACCCCATTAGAAGTTTACTGCTGACGATATTATTTTCTTAGGAGCTTCTGAGCGATTTAGGAAATAAGAAGTACTCTGGCAGTGCCGCCGTAAGGGTGCAGACTTCTAACGGGACTAGCTAGCACCCGCTCGGGATACCGTCTTCAGGATGCTCAATCGGATTAATCATACATTCCTGAATATTTTCAGCCCTCGTCATCACGGAGTCACCATAACTGAGACCGACATTGGCAGAGCCGTTTGAGGCGTAGCAATTTTCGCCCGAGTAATAGTGGCACGCGGCCGTACGATTGATGGTATACGAATTGCTGATGGTGCCTTTTGCACCAAGATCTTCGAAATAAAGTCCGGCTGCCATAAATGCATCCGGCGGATTCCACGGATTGGGAACACTGATATTGAGTGCGGAAGCGATGCGAGAAATGTAAATAGTCCACGTCGAAGGAATAAATTGCGCAGGGCCCATCGCTCCACCATAACCGCCAGCACTTGGTATCGGACAGGATACGACTGTTTTGAGCGGGTCAAATCCGAGGCTTTTCGTGATAGCTAAAAACGGCTGAATATCGCGGCTCGGTTTCATGACATTCGGAAAGGTGTTGCCGGTACTAACATTTATTCCCGCGCCGCTCGTCGTATCGGTGAGATAGCACTTGCCAACATTTGATCCGAGATTTGATTCTTGTTGAATGATTGCGAGAAGAAACGCTGGATCGACGCCCGTCTGCGATTCTACGGTTTGGGCATACGTGAGCGCCGCGCCGAATGGAATCGCGGCACCACCACCCGACAATTGGAAAAGCTGCGCTTTGATTTGATCAATGCGCGATTGGAGCGAATCAACGAATGTCTGATATGTTTCCTGTGTTTGCTTAGATTGTGCAAGCAGCGCATCGAGCTGTGCCTGATTATTTTTGACAAGATTTTCCTGATACTGAAGCGCTTGCTTTGCATCCGTCTCACTGTCTTCTTGAGTTTGAAGCGCCGAGCGCGCTGACTCGGTCGACGAAGCCAAAGTCTTTGTTGATTCCATCACGCTGTTTATATTTTCTTTGAGAATTTCTTCGGCATCTGCTTCTTCAAAAATCTGATTGAGCGGCGTACCGTTCGTGAGAAGTTCAAGTAAGGAAACATTTTGAGCTTGCGCCGCTTTACGGAGAAGCGCTGCGAGAGTTTGCTGATTCTGACTCAATTGACCTTCCAAATCCGAAAGTGTTGATGATTTTGCACCTATATCTGTCGCAAGAC
>DATKHE010000064.1:0-8391 GCA_035510395.1 Minisyncoccota bacterium | reverse complement strand
ACACATCCTTTTGGAGCTCTCTTCACCCACTTCACGATGACACTTTGACTGTATCCGAAGTGTCGTGCTACCTCTCTCGTTGTTTTACCACTTCGAACCATGTTCACCGCTTGGGCTCTGAGTGCGGGAAGCTTTTCGTTTTGTTGTGTATGGCATGTTCATACTTTAAACCACGCGGGGTGATTCCAAGGTATTGAACCATTACGTATGATTGACAAAAAACATCATATATGATAGACTGGACCGAGGTAAGAAAACAGTTCGTCACAAACCATCACCCGTATCGAAAGGTACCGACTGGGAGTTGCTAAGTTCACGGATACCCTGAAAAGGATTCTAGGGCTCGTCGCAACCACAACAGAATCGCCTCTGGGTAAGAGGGAGAAAAATGTACAAACAATTGATGGGACGATTTGGCACTTCCGAATCTTCAATAAGGGGAGGACTTCAGAAATGGAGGATTCTCTGAGAATGAAGGGAGCAGGAAGAGAGCTTGTAAGTCAGAATGACAACTGGCTCCGAAAGTACATTGCATGCATGTAGCGTAAACGGGAGACTGTAAAGTGTTGTTGAACGGGTCGCGACTGAAACCAAAAAGGCGGCGATCTGGGAGGCAACATGGAGTCGACAATGAAACACCGTTTGATGCGATTATCTTAGGAGATTCTTACCCAACTCCCCGTTCGCTTCAAGCGGCGGGGTTTTGTTTTTGGTGAAAAATTTTTATTTTTTACTGCGAAACAGGGAGCGATTGAGACGAAGTTGCTTTCTCACCCGAAAATGGCGCCTTGCCGGAAGCAAGATTTTGAAGAATCGTTGCGATTGTTGCATTGCCACTGTTTGTCTTTGAAAGATCAGTAAATTGAGCAATCGCGCCTGTCACATCGCCATTATAATAGTCGGAGAGGCCAAGATAATATTTTGCATTGGCATATTGCGGACTAAGCGCGACCGCTTTGGTGAATGCTGCTTCTGCATCCTGATAGTCTTTTTGGCTGTATTCAAGAAGTCCGAGCTGGAAGAATACGCCGGGATCATTCGGCGAAAGTACCGCGACGGATTTTACGGAATTTATAGCAGCGGGCACATTACCCTGACTGACTTCGATCTGCGAGAGGAGAAATATTGCATCAGCATAATCGCTTTTCTTTGCAAGTGCATTATTGATATCTATTTGTGCCGCCGTTGTGCTTCCATTTGCAAGCTCAAGCTCCGCCTCCATATAGTCTATTTCGGGATTCTGCGGATTAAGCGTAAATGCTTTGGTGTATGCCACCTTTGAGGCGTCATACGCACCCGTCACTTTGAGTGAGACCACCGTCCCATATACTTTTCCAAGCTCAAGATAATTCGCATAGTCCGTCGGATCAAGCGTGACGGCCGCCTGCGCCGAACTTATCGCGGAGGCAAGAAGCGTCTGGAATTTTTGAACGGCGGCTGACTGAGCAGTCTGATCTGACTGCGTGGAATTCAACAGCGTATTTATTTCCGAGAGATAGACATCCGCCTCAGCGCGATCGTAGACAGTATTAGGGAAAAAAGAATTGGCGCTTTGGAGACGCGAGAGCGCGAGATCGACACTTCCATCGTTTGCGGCAAGTGTTGCACGCTCGAAATATACCGCCGCGAGCGAATCTTTCGTGACCGCATAGCCGAACGCTACGACGGCAATCAAAACAAGTACGGTGATAAGCACCGACACAAAACTCTGCACCGGCTTGTCGATAAATGAAAAGCGTCTCATCGATAGCCCTTCTTGAGAAACAAAGACCGCAAGAAGAATTCCGGAAAACACGAATGTGAGGAAGAACATCGCTTGACCCGGGACATATATTGATTCAAGAATCCACAGATATACGCTAGCGCACAAAGACGAGAGCAGAAAATAACCGCCAAGATTCGTCTTCGGTTCAATGACAAATGCTTTGCCAACAGTCAAAAGCAAAAGGACGAGATAGACAAAAAATGCGGCAGCGCCGACAAGACCAATCGTTACCGCAAGCGTCGGAAGAAAACCGATGCCGTAGGTGAAATCAGTGTTCCAAAAAAGAGTGCCATTGACACCTGACGGCTTGTAGAGAACCCATTGCGACGCAAATCGCTCAGGGCCTGCACCGAAAAGCGGATGCGTATGAAGTGTATCCCCCGCAACTGTGACAGTCGCATTCCACGATGGACGTACCTCGACCTGCGACACATTGAGTGCATTATCGAGATAGCCGCTGAGTGTGCTTCCCGCAAAGACAAAGAAAAGCGAAATCAAAAGAACTGCGAGCGAGTGGAATGCGATATTTGGACGGTCTTTGTGAATAGTTCGTTTGAACGAAAATTGATAAATGAAAAATACAAGAGACATCAATGCAAGCACGATCCACAGCTGCGAAAATCCAATGAGGGCGAGCAGTGCAAACGCAAGGATAAAAGAGACATATAAAACAATCTGAAGAAACGGCGTGAGTTCGAGCGTATCGAGTGCAAGCATTGCGAGGAGTATAATGAGCCCCGCAAAAATCCCGAGATCATTCCAATTTCCCACGAGATTGGATGTGGCTTCCGTAAGCACTCCGAATGAAAACTTTCCCGTACTCAATTTGATGATTTCATAGAATGCAGTGATCAAAAATGAAACAAAGAGCGCCGCATAGGCATAAAATATTTTTTTCTCGCCGGTGAAAATCTGCGGCACAAGGAAAAAGACAGCCACCGCTGCGGCGACAAACGCGAAGGTATCGGCATCAAGATTGTTTCCAAAAAATGAGAGACCTAGATTTGGAGAAAAAAATGTTGCAAGCCCGTACGCAACGAACACAAGAAGCGCGCTCGCATACAACCAACTTTTCGGAAACATAAATACTCCCTCTTTGAGTCGACCGATGAGCCAGATGAAAAAAGCAATTGAGGAAACCGCGACGATGAAAAACGATTTGCCGAGTGTAAACGGAATGGACGTCGAAGGAACGAAAAATATCGGTACGAAAAACAAGAGTCCCGTAAGAAGGTAAAAGACAATGGAATCAAATACAGTTGAATATTTTTGCATACGGAAAATACTAGCCTATTACTATTAAGTGATAGCTATTCTAATGCCCTTTTTAGAAGAATGCAAATGAAAATCCCCGCCGATTTGGCGAGGATTATCATATATCTGGCCTATAAGCCGAATTCTGTCCGTATGCCTTGTGGCATACTGTACAGTCATCTATCTGGGATTGCTGTTGCCAACAACCTCAAGCGATTCTTCCCTCACCAATTTTGTGTCCAAATGTAGTCGATAAACAGAGTCGAAAAATATTTTCAAATCTGTCGTACCACCATAATCAGCTACAAAATTGGTGAGGGACACGATCTTGCACAGAGGTAAGGATTTTGCCGTTTCACCCTCGCGTTGCCGCAAGATTATCCCTCACCAATTTTGTGTCCAAATGCAGTGAATCGACAAACATGAAAAATATTTCTTCACTCTGTCCTATTGCCGCACTTCGCTACAAAATTGGTGAGGGACCCTATCCTTTCGGAATCGGCGTCACTGATCGCACCTCTCAAATCACTTTGGACGGGCGTTACCCGCTACCATTCCCCTCTCACTTGCGCGAGATTCGCTGTGTTCGGACTTTACCTCTCATTAGGCTTTCGCCCAACAAGCGACTGTCCAGCCCAGACAGCCATATTATACAATATCAAAAATAAAAATCAAATCAGAAAATTTTGACAAACGACTTTCAAAGAGTATTCTAACGAGCAGGAAATCAAACAATTAACCAAAGGTTCTTTATGGCACGCATCGTTGAAAAAAATTCCCGCATCGATTTATTCTTGATTGGAGAGGTGAATACTCCCCTGCAAGAGAACGGTAACAGCGAAGGTACACTTCATGATGGAATGCCTCTCATATATACTCTTGTAAGACTTCGCCCAGGAACTATTGAACCCGAATTCGAGTATATCCTTGGATTGAGTATTTCTGGGGTCGTTTTGCCGACATTCTCTGAAAGAGTCGAGTCTCTGTCATCATTGGAAAATGATGTGCGGCAAGTGATTAAAGACAATAGTCTGCGGTCACAGATTGCGAAACTTCCCTTCCATGAAAGAAAAACCAAGGAGAGTTTTAGAGAGGTAAGAAGAATCGCAATTCTCGTACCCACGAAAGTGATACGGGAAATGAAATTCTCCATCGAGGACGGAATCGGAATTCCAATCGAGCGTTCTTCTGTACTCAAAATGTACGCTGATGAGAAAGCCGAATCAAAAAGACGGGAGAAAGCAATGAAAAGATATGGAAAATATACATTCACCCTCCCTCAAAATTCGATAAATTCGAAAGGTGTAAACATCGGCTTTCAGGCAGATGAAGGCTTGCTCAAGTTTCTCGCCGAAGCGGTCACAACATTTGGTTGCAGACTCAAGAAACAAAGATTAGTGGCCTTACGGAAAGCCAGCAAAATGATGATCCGTTTTTAATTTATCGCCAACAGGTCCAGCATCAAGTGATGCTGGACTTTTTTTACGCTTTTTTCTCCACTTTCTTTGCGTGAGCGTGAGAGTCGACTTCATAGTTGGTATTCTGCGCTTCAAAGAAATTTACGAGTTCAAATACATCAGTCGCGGTCGACATCCATTTTGCGGGATTCGTCACATTGTAATATTTTGGCAATCCCAATTCTTCAAGTCTGCGGTCAGCGACGTACTGCACATATTGATTCACATAGTCGGCGTTGAGTCCAAGTATTCCTTTTGGGAAAAGGTCTTTGTTGTATTGGGTTTCAAGGTCTACGCCTTCGATGACAAGATTTCTGATTTCATTTGCAAAATCTTCGGTCAAAAGCTCCGAGTTTTCCTCCAAAATATTGTGAATGAGGTTCATACCGAATTTGAGGTGAAGCGATTCATCGCGAATGACCCAGTTGATCATAGAGCCGAAATTGCGAAGCTGATTGCGCTGGCGAAATGAGAGCGCGACCATAAAGCCAGAATAAAACCAAATGCCTTCCATCACGAGATTTGTCGCGACAAGATTGCGAATAAAATCTTTTTTGCCTTCCGCTGTCTCGATATTGAGCGTCTCGTCCATCATACGCTTCATAAATTTGTTGATGAAATTTTCTTTTGCCTTCATCGATGGCACCTGGAGGTGAATGTCATATATTTTTTCGCGATCGAATGGAAATGTCTCAAGCACGTATTCAAAGGCAACGCAGTGGTTCGCCTCTTCCCACATTTGTTTCGCAAGATATAAATGGCATTCAGGAGATTTCAAATACGGATAGATGCCAAGCGCGATAGAACGGTTGACGATGAGTTCTGCAGGATTGAAAAACGCCATCAAGAATTTCACCGCGTGTTTTTCATCCTCTGTCATTTTCTGCCAATCATCCAAATCTTCTTTGAGCGGAATCTCGTGCGGAAACCACGTGTTGCGAACGGCCTGATTGTACAAATCATACGCCCACTTGTAACGGAACGGATGGAGATTCATATCTTCCGGCGAGGCTTTTCCTATGAGCATGGTGGATTTTTAATGAGTTAAACGATTATAAAAATCACCACACCCCTCACCATTTTCACAGAAATGGAGCGCATCAACCATACAAAGATACTTTCGAAATCGTAATTTTTTATTTGCATGATTTTGTTTTGTAAAAATGGTGAGGGGTGCTCAATAAATATAGTCGCTACCCTCCTTATTTATTGGCAACTATCACAGATATTTTCGTCCGCAGGGTCTGACGATGCAAATACTTTCCTGCCGTTGACTATAGTATATGACATCGGCTTTTTTTCTGTCGTATCAGCTTTCATGATAGGCTCTTTCGGCTTTACTTCTTCAATACCAGGCATAGAGAGAGTCTTTTGAAGCGGAGCCACGGTAAATGTCTGAGGCGCGACTATCGTCGTATCTCTCATCTTGAGCGAGCCGAATCCTACTTTGCCCATCTGCTGAGCCTTGTTTACCTTGACCGTTGACTGCTCTGCCGTATGTCGCGGTTCCATATGAAGATAATATGTCGTCTTGAGACCTTTTTGCCACGCGACTGTGTAAATATCGCGAATCTCATCAATGTCACGCGTGCGAAGATACATATTGCGCGAGAGCGCCTGATCTACCCATTTTTGCGCACGAGCAGCGACTTCGATAAATGCGTACGGCGATGTTGAAAAAGAAGTCTTATAAATATCTTTTATTCTTTGAGGAATTTCTTCAATGACACTGATGTCGCCTTGGCATTCAATAATTGAACCCTTCACTTTTTCCCAAAGTCCCTCATTCTTAAGTTCCTGCACAAGATTGTGATTGATATCCAAATATTTTCCAGAAATTTTATTTCGCGAGAAGACCTGCGCAAAGCGAGGATCAATGCCCGGCGTCGTGCCTGCGGCAAGTCCAATGTTTGCATTCGGAGCGACAGCCATCAATGTCGCATTTCTCATTCCCATTTTTACTTTTGCGCGAAGAATATCCCAATCGAGTCCGCCATGCTTGCTCGTCTTTGACACCGTGAGCTCTTCCCCGCGATCAGCTTCAAGAAGCGTGATGCTATCGATCGGCACCATTCCCTTTGACCAACCAGAACCGGCAAAATGAGAATAGTTTCCGCGTTCGCGCGCAAGATTGGCGCTTTCATCAATCGCCATATAGCTTATGAATTCAAAAATCTGATCTGCGAAATCATATGCCTGTTCGCAGTCATATGAAAATCCGAGCCGCTCTATCGTATCGGCAAAACCCATCACACCGAGTCCAATCGCGCGATTCTCTCTGTCAGATTTTGTCGCCTCCGGAATCGGCAAAATATTTATGTCGATGAGATTGTCGAGCTGCCGCACTGCGAGACGCACTGACTCCTCAAGTCTGCCCCAATTCATTTCTTTACCGTTCAAATGACGAGAAATATTGATCGATGCGAGGTTGCAGACGGCGACGTTGTCTTTGTCTTGAGGGAGACAGATTTCGGTGCAGAGATTGGACATATGAATCGTGCCCGTATTGTTGTTGAGTGCACGGAGATTTATCGGATCTTTCCATGTAAGCCATGGATGAGAGGTGGATTGAAGCGCCACAAGCATTTGTTTGTAGAGTTCTTCTGCTGGCACTTTCTTAAATAACCGCAATTTGCCCTCTTCCGCCATCTGTATGTACTCGTTATAGCGTTTTGAGAATGCTTTGCCGTAGAGTTCGTTCAAATCTTTCGTATCTACTGGGTCAAACATATACCAATCATCGTGGTTTACGACACGGCGCATAAATTCGTCAGATATGAACGCCGCGGTATCCGCTGTGCGCATCCTCTGATGGTCATCTCCTGCATTGTGACGCCATTCTATGAATTCGGGGAAATTGAGATGCCAATTTTCCATATAAAAACAAAGAGCGCCTTTTTTCTTTCCTCCGCGCATAATTGAATGAATCGCAACATCAATAATTTTTGCAAACGGAGTCGGACCAGATGATGCTCCGCCGAAATTTGATTTGAGCGGAGATCCCGCTGCGCGGAGTTTTGTGATTGATGCGCCGATGCCGCCCGATCCTTTTGAAAGAAGCATCACGTCCGATACTGATTTTGCGATGTGCTCCATATTGTCCTGAATCTCAAGAAGAAAACAATTCGAGAGAGCGGGACGAACGGTGCCTGCGCCGAGATTGGTGGAACCTCCAGCGAGATATTCGAGATTCGACATTTTATTGTAGAAACGGATTGCGTAGTCGGTCGGATTTTTTTCGTCGTATGAAAGTCCCATCGCAACACGCATAAAAAGATATTGTGGAGTTTCAATCGGAGTATTTTTCATATCCTTCATGCCGTAGCGGTTCATCAATCCATCAAGTCCTGCATATACAAATAATTCATCGCGTGCGATGTCGAGCGCGTCCGCAAGTTTTTCCAAATCAAACTTCTCAACCATATTTTTGTGGAGGCGATTGTTCGCCACGCCCTCTCGTATATATGTCGGAAAATGATCGCGGTGCTTTTTTGCAAGGTCGGCATCGTCTTCTTTATCAAACTCACCAATGACTTTGCGATAAATTGTTTTAACGAGCAGTCTGGTCGCTACTTTGTCGTATGAAATGTCTTCTTTTATATTTTGAACTGCCGTATTAATGGTCGCGCGATCAAGTTCGTCAGTCGTCATGCCATCATACATCGTAAGATTCGTCTCAGTCGCGATCTGCATCACGATTCCCGCAGGATTTTCTAGACCAAGTGCGGCACGTTCTATTGAACGGTTAATTCTGCTCGCATCAAACGGCACTTTTGTTCCGTCATGCTTGGTGATTCGCAGTTCCATCGTGATGTGTGATTAAAAATTATGATTAATTTCGCCAACAAATAATCTTTTCTTTTGCTTCGGATAATTCTACACCTCCCGCAAGTAAAAAAAAGACCTTATCAACAC
>DATKHE010000063.1:0-2521 GCA_035510395.1 Minisyncoccota bacterium | reverse complement strand
TTCTTGATGCGATTAATGATTTGCTCCTTGATTTCAGGAGCTACATGATGTTTTTTCATATGCTTGTATATTAATACTAATTATACAAGGTTGGTGTGCAACTTTTGGGGTCCAGGCCACAAGCAACGCAGCACTGAAATCTTGCCAGTAACGTGTCGCGAGCGCACTAGGGGAGGAGGAAATGTGAGCACTAACCCAACCAGTAGTTCTGCAACAACCTTTTCCATATCTTTGACTCAGGAAAATGGTCAATGGAAAGTTAATAACTCGATTGAGGCTACTGGTAGGTGAGATTTTATAAAAAAGTTTCGCGGCGTCAAAATCTCCCTCTTGTCCCGTTTTTGCATCTTTTTTCATAGCCCATTTTATGCGGGGAAACAGAGATTTGCTATTAATGAACTTATGAGTAGAAAAATTTCTGATGGCGTCGCGCATAAGCTACCAACAGACTTGCGAAAAGCCCTGTCTTCCGACGCCAAGGCACTTTTGGCTTGGGAAGATATCACGCCGCTTTCCAGAAACGAATGGATTTGCTGGACCATCTCCGTGAAAACAAGAGAGACGAGAAAGGAGCATGTCGAGAGAGTTGTATCAGAACTCAAGGAAGGGATGCGACGCCCGTGCTGTTGGTATGGCTGTATTCACCGAAAGGATAGGGCGCTCAGTCCCTCGCAAAAATTCGTGCTCGGTAGGCAACCTAAATCAAAATAGTTTTATTTGCTGTCAAAAAAAACACCAACAGAGCTTTCTCTATTGGTGGTGTTTGGGACGAGCGGTGTCCATTTCTTTCATCTGCTCCAGGATGCAGACAAAAACGTACATCCTGACATAGACATTGGCGGGTGTGGAATTTATATATTTTCTCGCCAACGGTCGTTTCAAGTAATTATTTCTCGCCTGTATGCGCAAATCAATGGTCACATGCATCTCCGGGGAGCTGTTTATAAAATCCCTTTCGGCTATCATACGTTCGTACTGATTCTTTTTAAAATACTCCTCGATTATTTCCTGTATTTCGACTCCCATGATGCCGAGATAACAGGCAGGCATTTTTTTCAAAAAGGGATATCTAAGCAATTGAGGTTGTTCTTCCATTTTGCTTATTTTTGACCATCCCGGTCCGAGCCCGATGGCTTTGTCCAATTCTCTCGGTTCGATGCGCGCCTTTTCCCGTTCTTCCTGGAGTTCTTTGACCAAGTGTTGCCTGACTTTATATATCCCGCCAAAAATCATTTTTGCATAGTCGATTGCGGACATACAATTCCTTTGTTGAAGGTTCATTTTTCCTAGAAACATACTACACCTCTACAGTTTTTATTCAATGACCCGCTGATTGCCGTTCGGCGCTATACTGTATGTATGAAGACTGCACTCTCAAAAATGTTTTTATTTATGGTAGCCTTATTTTTCCCGATTTTTGCATACGCATCATCTGCGGCGCTTTTCGTTTCCCCAAGCTCGATAATCCAAGGCGAGCCGGCGGAAATCACGGTGCAAAACGCGGCACTCTCGCAGGTAAAAAGCATTTCTTTCAACGGCGAAAAGCTCGGAGTATTTTTATATCAGAACATTCCGACGGCATTTGTCGGAGTGGATATTCATCAAAAGTCGGGCACGTATCCGATAACAGCGACATTAACTTCCGGCACGATTTTGCAGACGAATCTAGTGGTGGGACAAAGACCGAACATTCAAACAGCATTCGATATTCCACAAACACTCGGTGGAGATTCAACATCAAGCGCCGAGACGCTCGTGAGCACGCTTGCCGAAGAAAATGATGAGCTTCTTGGTTTATATACCGGCACACACGCATTCTGGACGAATCCATTCAAATTTCCACTTTCGCAAATTACCATTACTGACCCCTATGGATATTTACGCGACACCGACGGATCATCAATTATTCACAAGGGCACCGATTTCCGCGCAGCAATAGGGACGCCGGTTATGGCGATGAATCGCGGGGTTGTGAGGCTGACAAAATATTTCAGAGATTATGGAAACACGATCATTGTCGATCACGGGCTTGGGCTTATGACATTTTATATGCATCTCTCAAAAATAAATGTAAATGTGGGAGAGCTTGTGCAACAGGGACAAATCATCGGACTTTCCGGCAACACGGGCGATGCTGTCGGCCCGCATCTTCATATCACGGTCCGCATAAACGACATCTCCATCGACCCAATGAAATTTATGGCGTTTTTTAAGTAAGGGATACGACTTTAGCTCAAATTTTTCTTGAGGAAATCGATGCTCTTTTTCCAAGCATCAGTCGCGGCGTCGCGATTGTATGCCTGCGCGCGGGTGTCGTTGAAAAATGCGTGGCCGGTGTTTTTGTAAACGATCGAGGTGAAATCTTTCCCATACTTTTTCATCGCATCGGTGAGCGCCGGCAATGTTGATACGATTCGTTCGTCTTGCTCGCCGTTGAATTCCAAAACAGGGCAGGAAATTGTCGCGACAGCATCAAACGGCTGCGGCGGCTGGCCATAAAATACGATGCACGCCTTTATAT
>DATKHE010000062.1:0-2190 GCA_035510395.1 Minisyncoccota bacterium | reverse complement strand
GGCTGATGCAGTGGCAGGAAGAAAAGCCGAAAGCGCGTGGATAATCTATAGAGAGGCTATTGAACGGGGACTCGTCCCCGAAGAAATTCACGGCACAATTTTCTGGCAGATAAAGTCTATTATGCTCGCGGCGTCCTCGGGTTCGCCTGTCGAGAGCAAACTCTCGCCCTTCGTATATATGAAAGCTAAATCCGCAGCAAAAAATTTTTCACTCGTAGAACTCTCCCAATTTTCAAATAATCTCGTCTCTATGTATCACGATGCCCATCGTGGCAAAAACAATTTTGAACTGGAGCTCGAGAAATTCCTGCTCACTATCTAAACAAAAATCCCTCACCAATTCAGGATTGAATTGGTGAGGGATGAAAAGCTATCGAGTGAAAGAAAATTGTCGGACGCGCCACGCCTGTTTTTGCCGATGATTCCGATATTTTTGTTTCGGCATTCGTTTGGCAGGAGTTGTCGATTTCTCAACCTCTCCGTCATTTTCGTGCCCATCGCCTTGGCGATTGGCGAGCCCAAAATCAGGTTCAGAAGAATCAGATGGTTTGTGCATATTCAGTGACCAATAATAGGGAGAAAGGAAAAGGAGTCAAGGTGTTCTGATTTGCCTTTTTCTTATCTTTCTATAATATAGGGCACACGATGATTCTTTCTAAAAATCACACTACTTGGTCTAGTTTTGCATAAATTACCCACGGTTTTTTTGAATTGTTCTTTTTAACTCCCACATAAACAAAATCCCGTCACTTTGGCGGGTATCAATCAAAAAGGAGATTGTTATGAACTATCAATCTGTCGGCAATCGTCTGGCTGTTGATTTTGGGGAATTTAATTTACCCATTTCCACAGACCAAGCGCTCAATCTTCTCAACCAAAAAGGATTTGGGCGCATAGATGTAGATATTGTCTCTCTCGGAAGGAGTGTCATTGGAATAGCAAAATATTCTCGTGGTGCGAGGTTAAGCGAAGCTCCAAATATCTTTGATTGCTCAAGTCTTATGAAATGGCTTTACGGACAAAAAGGTATTTGGCTTCCCAGACGCTCTATTCAACAGCGTGAGTACGGTATTCCGATAGATCTTTCGGAAATCCATGGAGGCGATCTAGTTTTCACCTCTGGATTTATTGATTATTATCTCAATGATCCGTCTGACGGTGTAGGGCATGTTGGAGTTGCAACAGGTGACGATACAATTATCCACGCGGTCAATAAAAAGTTTGGAATAGTTGAAACACCGCTCAAAAGATTCATCAGAGATGGTCTGAGGGGTGTTCGTAGATTTATTCCAAAAGATAGAAAAATCTACACCTTCATTACTCCACCAAATAGAGAAGTAGAATGGTCTGACGATGTCCGTTGGATTATCCTCCAAAGCCTAGGCAATCGTTCTTCTCGCCCTGCCACTTAAAAGTGGCAGGGCTTTGTATTTTTGAGCTAAATCAAAAAAGAATTGAATCTCGTATTGAGATTTGACGGGTTTATGATATTATCGCATTCACGTGCCCAAACATTTGTGTGGGTGCGGCACTTGAATACTAATCCTCATTTGCGCCCATAGCTCAGTTGGTAGAGCATCTCCCTTTTAAGGAGTGGGTCGTAGGTTCGATTCCTACTGGGCGCACCATGCAGTGAGACCTACCGAGACGGCTCAACACAGCTGTTTTTTCGGTGAGTCAAACTGATACCCTAAATGAAAATCGAACCTGTTTCTTTTGGACTATATTTCAAAAGGATTTTTTAGGATGAGTAGGTTCGATTCCTAGAGACCCCCTCACCGACAAATATCTAGCTAGCAAGCCAAACCTGTTATAATTTGCTCATGTCCAGACTCCAAGAAATAATCGAAAAGCTCAAAAATAAGGATCAGGTCGATTCTGTCTTTTTGACTGGCTCACAAGGCCTTGAAAAGAGACCTCATAGCGATATAGACCTTGTGATTATTCTCAAGGAAAATAGCGAGAAAATCAGCTCTCTGTATACATGGGTTGATAACACCTTTGCGGACATTTTCTTTTTTGACCATTCAGACCTCAAAAAAATCGAGACGGCCAAAAAATTAGGAGCTAATAACATGGATGGCATACTGGTGTCATGGCTAGAAAAAGCAACGATTCAGTTCGATAAATCAGGAAAGCTCACAGGATTAAAATCGCACATTGAGGAATTGAAGAAAAAAGTATCTATAC
>DATKHE010000061.1:0-4833 GCA_035510395.1 Minisyncoccota bacterium | reverse complement strand
CTCAATATCTTTTTTGAGCTTCTCTGCATCTTCTTTCTTCATTCCTTCTTTGAGCATCTTTGGAGCCGCGTCAACGAGATCCTTTGCTTCCTTGAGACCGAGACCAAGGACTTCTTTGACTACCTTGATGACATTGATTTTTGAAGCGCCTGCGTCTTTGAGTTCAACATTGAATGTTGATTTCTCTTCGCTAGCTGGAGCTACGCCCGCTGCAGGTCCTGCAACGGCGACAGCCGCTGCTGATACGCCGAACTTCTCTTCAAAATGCTTTACGAGCTCGTGAAGGTCAATGACTGACATCTTTTCAATCGCTTCCACGATTGCTTTGAACTTTGCTGGGGTCTCAACTACTTTCTTTTCGTCTGACATAAATTTAATAAATTAATTTAATAACTAAATAGCTAAATATTCTACGCCTGTGGTTTTGCCTTTGCGATTTCGCTCAACGCCACTGCAAGTCCCTGAATTGGAGAATTGATGACATTGACGAATTGCGCGTAGAGCGTTTTCTGAGACGGAATTGAAGCGAGCGATACAACTTTCATCGCATCGACATATGCGCCTTCGAATACGCCTCCCATAATCTTCATCTGCTCTTTATTTTTCTTGGCAAAATCATTGATTTCGCGATGAGCCGCGAGATTATCCTGGC
This sequence comes from Minisyncoccota bacterium, assembly GCA_035510395.1. Lineage (GTDB taxonomy): Bacteria > Patescibacteriota > Minisyncoccia > Phycocordibacterales > UBA6065 > DATKHE01. The sequence goes on along the minus strand of DATKHE010000061.1, from coordinate 4,181 downwards.
TGAATGCCACCGCAAGCTCAGTACCGAGGTCAGGCTGTGTGCCGGAATATTTCACTGCCTCGAGTGCGCGAGAGATGAGCGTTTTTTTCGCTACCGTGTAGCCGACGCCCTGCTCTCGGAGCGCCTTTCGGAATTTGTTCATTTCGTTGACTTTGATGCCTTTGAAATTCACAAACACGACAGACTGCGCGCCCTTGAGACCTTTCTCAACTTTTTCTACGATTTCTTTTTTCTTGGCTTTTGTAATTGCCATACTGTTTTGTGTTTTGGCTTATAAACAAAAAGGTCTCCGCGTGAGCGGAGAATGGAGTTGAAGCGGGTGTCAATTCCCGTATCGACCTCAGTGAGCTTTGCCCTTGCGGGATTAGGTCCTTTCGGACGCTCTACTTTCTCCGGCCTTTGAAGATGAATATACCAGAATCAGAAAAAAATGCAAGAAAAAAGCGGGTTTGCTTCGGAAGCAAACCCGCCTGATGTTTTGAAATGAAAACTATTAGATGTCACAAAAACAGGCCGAGCACCAAATACCACTTTCGCGAATCCCAAAAACCGGAGCTGGAAACTTTATCGGACATGACCGAGGATCACTGACCTTGTCACCGAGATCATACCGAGCCACGGATGCCACAAACAAATCCTCGCGAGCATCTATCAACAAGTGCTTATTATCGAACGAAAGAATTTCCCGTTCAATTGGTATATGATCTCCACCCTGCTTACAGATAAGATCTGCCCCTTGAGCGCCAATAAATACAGCTTTTTGGCTTCTTAGAAATTCGATGCATGCGATCCAGAGTGTTTGTTTTTTGACTTCAAAAATCTTGACCGTAAATTTTCGACCAGGGAGAGCTACAGTATCTAGTGTAAAACCCTCTGGCACCAGTACGTCAAATGTACTGACGAGTGAAAATCGTGAGGATGTGTCCATAGGACTTTCCTTTTTTATTTTTGGTTGACCGAATACGCTTCGGCGTTGCGGATGTTTTTGCGTCAGAACATTACAAAGAACAACAACTCGATATTGCTCCGAAAAATCGATAATGTCAAACTCTTTGCCCTTTTGGAAAAACTATGCAAGAATAATGACTTCTCACCCAAAACTTTGAGTAAAGATAGAACAAGAGTAAATCATCAAATAAAAGCGCCCGAAGTGCGCGTCATTGGCGCGGAAGGCGAAAACCTCGGCGTCCTTTCCATAAGCGAAGCGATTCAAAAAGCTCACGACGCGGGTCTCGATCTCATCGAAATCTCCCCGAACGCCACTCCCCCCGTCGCAAAGATAATGGACTATGGGAAATATCAGTACGGCGAAAACAAAAAAGACAAAGCGGCAAAAGCAAAGGCTCACATCATCGAAATCAAAACGTTGCAGGTGCGCATCAACACGGGTGAGCACGATCTCGAACTCAAAGCAAAAAAAGCGTCAGAGTGGCTTTCCGAAGGTCATCGCGTAAAGGTGGATTTGTTCCTCCCTGGTCGGGCAAAATATCTCGATCCAAAATTCCTCAACGAACGCATCGAGCGATTCCTCATTCTCATCCCTGTGAAATACAAAGTCGCCGAGAAGCCCCAGAAAAGTCTCAAAGGTCTCAGTATGATGATAGAGCGCGGGTAATCCACCGGACTCCATGAATCCGGTAGTAGAATTTCGGGTTGCGGAAGATTTCGTCCCGATGCTTGCAAAACAGAGTATAAAGTTATATATTGTCTGCCTAATCCAAATGAACGGACAGTCCGCATTAGGGACGACCCGAAATTTCACTACCGGATGAAAACAGCCAAATCATTTTCAAAACGCCTCAAGGTTACCAAGAACGGCAAAGTTCTTGCTCGAAAGCCTGGTCAAAACCATTTCAACGCGAAAGAATCGAGCCGTTCACAGATGCAGAAACACAAGAATTATGACCTTCACATCCCGAACAAAGTGAAGAGCCGTGTGTTGGTCAATATGTAAGAAAATTCACGAGCGATAGCGACTATAATTTTCTTACCCCTCACCATTTTCAAAACTTTACATTTTTGGGAATTCTGGTAGGTTTAGGAAACATTTAAAAATAAACAAATAAAGACCCGAGTAGTTGAAAATGGTGAGGGGTAGGTGATTTTCAACAATTCGCGGACTCATTAAGAAAATCAACCATGTCCCGAGTAAAAAAAGGAGTTCAAGCCCTCAAACATCGCCGAAGCATATTGAAGATGGCAAAAGGCTATCGTTTCCGCCGTTCGACAAACGAAGCTGCAGCAAATGACGCACTCATGCATGCAGGCGCGTATGCGTTCGCTCATCGCCGAGATAAAAAAGGCGATTTCCGAAAGCTTTGGATATTGAAAATAAATGCATCACTTGACCCTATGGGACTCTCCTACAGCAAATTTATGGGAACGCTCAAAAAGAAAGGCATCGCAGTTGACCGAAAAATCCTCGCCGACTTTGCAGAAAATCATCCGGAAATTTTTGAAAGAGTGGTAAAGACAGTGCAGTCATAAAACAAAAACCGCCACAAGGCGGTTTTTGTTTTGATTTTGGAATAAAAAACCGACCGGGCTATGCGCGATGGCACAGCTCGGTCGGAATGTTTGAGGGTTCCCAGTGGTGAATCATCCTACGGATGACTGCTTCAGGAACTCCATGAATATTATTTGCGGCAGCGAGTTTGGGATTCGGATGAGGTCTTTCAATGATACGCACCTCATACCCTGCCTTTTGAGCAGCATCAATGTAATGCTGATAGCTAGAACGACGGATGTTGGTATTGTCACAGATAACTATCGGCTGATTCTCTTTCAGACTTTGACAGAAGGCCTCGAAATTCAGCCGATGATACTCCGTAAGAAATTTTTTATCAAAACAGTATTTTCCGTTCCGATAAAAGTACCCGTCTGTGGAATGAATCCTACCGATACGACCAGAAAGTTCGCGGGCAATCCTGGTTTTACCGCTCCCCGGCACGCCACGCATAATGTATACAATGTTCACGATACGTCCTTTTGTTGAAATGAAAGGTTAATCTAGTTCAAGTCCCAAGATAACATACCTATATTTATATGTCAAGTCAGTTTATTCGGGAACTATATACCTAGTTACCCTTAGCGCTCTTTCGGTAGTTTCGCCAACCGATTGTATAGAAAATGAGAACAAAAGGAATAAGCCAAAAAAGAAAACCAGAAAACGGTGTAGGATTCCAACTTACTGAATCATTGCTTGCCCAGAGCCAAGCGAATACTCCAAAAATCCACACCGTAACAAACTGCCCCGTAGAGATTTTATAAATGTTTTTCATCTTTTCATTTTACACCGCCATACCATAGAGCAAAGCGGTTATTTTTCATCACACAATAATTATATTGATATAGTCAATAGAACCTGTTTATTCCAAAGAAATCACATCCCCATTTTCTGGTACAACAGCGTCAATGCCGAGATAGTCGCGAATGCGCTGAGCAAGGAAACTTTCAGATGCCGGTTCGCCCATGCAAACAAATACTTTTTTGAGCGTTTTTGACGAGCGAGAGACGAATTCAACCAAATGTTCAGAATCTTTATGCGATGAGAATCCATCAATGCTTTCAATGCGCGCCGTAATATGTATTTTCTGTCCCTGAATATCAATATTTTTCTCGCCATCCTGAATGCGTCTGCCCAAACTCCCTGCCGCCTGATAACCAACAAAAAGAATCGTCGAATTCGGATCTCCCAAATAATATTTTTCATGCGAAATCACTCGCCCGCCGACAGACATTCCCGATCCCGCAATGATAACCTTTGATCCTTTTATAGTGTGAATCGCCGCTGATTCCTGCGAATTGCCGATGATGGTCAAAGTTTTAAAATTGAATATGTCATCGCCTCCTGCGATTTGCGTGCGCGCTTTGTCATTCAATAAATCTTCATTTGATTTGTAAATCGCCGTGGCTTTTGTCGCGAGCGGCGAATCGAGAAACACCGGCACACTCGGAATTTTTCCGCTCTCAATCAGATTGTTTATGGAGTACAAGATGACCTGCGTGCGCTCGATTGAAAATGCGGGAATGACGACCGTCCCACCGTATCTGAGGGTCTGCAAAAGCACTCGATCGAGTTTCTGATCACGCTCTTCGTGAGATTCGTGATTCCTGTTTCCATAGACGCTTTCCATCACCATATATTCCGCGTCATCAATAACTTCGGTGTCGCGTAAAAG
>DATKHE010000060.1:0-5109 GCA_035510395.1 Minisyncoccota bacterium | reverse complement strand
CACCGAGCTTGCCATAATCATCTATCTTTGAAGTATTAAAATATAAACCGTCTTTCGTTTTATATATTAAGCCTTTTGCATCAAGTTTTTTAATGAGAGCTATTTCGTCTTTCAAATGAGCGCTCGCTCTTTCAAAACGCGTACCTTTTGTTTCTATATTGAGCGCTTTCAAATCTTCTTTAAAAGCAGATTCATATTTATCAGCGAGTCTTTTGAGTCCATCAAGCGTCATTGGCAATCCTTCGCGTTTGAGACCTTTTATCATTTTGTCATCGCCCTCGTCAGCGTCAGATGAGAGGTGTCCAATATCAGTGATATTGATAACTTGTTTTACTTTATAACCTGCCGATTCAAACATTCTTCGCAACGTGTCAGCAAAAACATATGACCGCAGGTTTCCGATATGCGCATAATTATAAACCGTCGGACCGCAGTGATACATTTTCACTTCACCTTTTTTAAGCGGCTTAAAAGGGTCTTTTTTTTTCGTAAGTGTATTATAAAGCTGAATGTCTAAAGCCATTTTTTCGTTTTGAAATAGAGATAGCTTGCGATGCCGATGACGATGATGACAACGGTCAAAATCCAAAAATCATACGGGCTATCTATGACTGGTCGCGAGACCGCGCCTATCGCAAACAAACTCAAAAATATCGAGATGATAGACGTGATGAAAATAATGACCGTGAGCCGCTGCATAATGGCGTTTTCTTTCGTGTGGAGCAGTGAATCATTTGTGTCGCGCATTCGAGCGAGCGATTCCAAATAGCCGCCTGCGAGCTGTTGTATATGATCATATTCATTTTGAATCAAATTGAGTTCGTATCCGTAGCCCTCGCCGAAAAATTTCAAAGCCGCAGAATGAAAAGCGGTGAGAACTTTGCCGTGGAGCGCGATCGTGTGCTTGAAGGCGAGCAGTTCACGCGAGAGTTTTGATATTTCTGAGACCATCTCACGCTCTTTGCCGGCAAATATATCTTCTTCTATTTCCATCAGCACATTTTTTGCCGATTGTATTTTTGCCCCGAGAGACTGATAAATGCTTCGCATCATCCAATAAAAAACAGTGCCCGCATTCGTCGCTTCGATTTTATCTTTATTTATCGTTTCATTCATTTCGAATATTTTTGAAAAACCATGAAGAGCATCCACGGCGCTGTAGCGTGCCGTAACGACATAATCTTTGCCGATAATGAAATCGATTTCATCCGTTTTTTCCGTGCTCGTCCACGTATGCGTAGGGAAGTGAAGTACGAGATAAATGCAGTCAGCGTAGGTGTCTACTTTTGGTTCGGGCGTCGGTATGAGAAGTTCTTCTGCCGCAAGCGGGTGAATTTTATACAATTGCATTACTTCGCGCACTTCATCAGCTGTCGGATGCTTCATATCGATCCAGCTGACATTTTTGAATCTTCGGGTTTGTACCATCTACGTATTCTAACACATTCTTTGAGACGCTCTACGATTATAGATATTGCGTATGTAAATCTTTTTTGAGATAATCCTCTGATGAAAGATATATATCGCTCACGCATTGCTATCGGCATTATCAATGCTGCTGTTATCGTTGCGGCATTCATTGCCGGGTTTTATGCCGCTGATCGGCAGATGGAGAACTCGCATGCAACCATTTTATCTTTTGAATCGGGAGGTCAGGCAAGCACGTCGGAAAATGTCGATATGACGCCTTTTTGGAAAGCCTGGAATATTATTGATGACAATTTTGTCGGCGCTACTACGACTGCATCATCGACCCAAGCGCGGGTCTATGGTGCGATCGAAGGTATGACGGCTGCATATGGCGATCCCTACACGACATTTTTTCCTCCACAGCAAAATCAGATATTTCAAAGCGAAATAAGCGGCTCATTCGGCGGTGTCGGTATGGAAATGGGCGCACAAGACGGCAATCTCGTGGTCATTTCTCCGCTCAAAGATACTCCTGCGTACGCTGCGGGCATTAAACCCGGCGATATCATCACAAAAATAGATAATACCGATGCCACGACACTGACTGTTGATGCAGCCGTCGCCCTTATACGCGGTGATGTTGGAACAAAAGTAACGCTTACGATTGAACGCAAAGGCGTATCGGCGCCGCTTATCATTCCGCTCATCCGCACGACCATAAATGTGCCGACAATAGAAACTGCCACGAAATATCCTTCGGATTTTTCGACATCGACAGCATCAACGCTCACAAAAAATTCAAAGAATGCTGTTTTTGTGATCAGCTTCTATACATTCACTGCCGATTCACCTATCTTGTTCAAAAATGCGCTCGAACAATTTGCAAATTCAGGAGAAACAAATCTCATTATTGATCTGCGCGGAAATCCGGGCGGATATCTTGACGCCGCGGTTGATATTGCCAGCTGGTTTCTGCCGAGCGATGATACTGTTGTAAGCGAGGAATACAAAGACGGCACTGCGGATGTATACAAGAGCAAGGGCTACAATGTTTTTGCCAATACACCGGTCAAAGTTGCCCTTCTTGTTGACGGCGGTTCTGCATCAGCATCCGAAATCCTCTCCGGCGCGCTCCACGATTACAACAAAGCCATTCTCGTCGGCACACAGACATTCGGCAAAGGTTCGGTGCAAGAACTTTTTCCTGTAACATCCGACACGTCGATCAAAGTCACTATTGCAAAATGGCTTACTCCAAAAGGTGTATCTATTTCTGAAAAGGGAATTACGCCCGACTATGTCATAGAAAATCCTCCAAACGCTGTCGTTGGAACCGTCACCGATCTTCAGATGGCAAAAGCGGTTGATCTGCTTACCCAAAATAACTAAATATCAGAATAATTCAATCATTAAAATGAAAATCGCATTACTCAAGGATATAAAAGGTTTGGGCAAGAAAAACGACATAAAGGATGTGGCTGACGGCTACGCGCTCAACTCGCTCATTCCGACCAAATCGGCTATTGTCGCAACACCGGATGTTTTGAAAAAAATAGAAGTCGTCAAGAAACAAGAAGCGATGCAGAAAAAAATACAGGAAGATTTACTTGCGAAAAATATTCATTCTATTCACGACGCAGAAGTTGTGGTTGTGAGAGACGCAAATGAAAAAGGTCATCTTTTTGCAGGACTTCACAAAGAAGACATTGCAAAGCTTGTCCATGATGAGACAGAGGTGGATATTCTCCCTGAATTCATACAGCTTGAGAAGCCAATCAAAGAAATTGGTGAACACAAAATCGATATTAAAGTGCAGGGAAAATCAGCGACGTTTATACTCAACGTAAAGGCGAAGAAATAGAGATATGAGGTAAGAGTTATGATTAAGAAAAAGCGGCGCCGTAGGCGCCGCTTTCTTACTCTTTTTATGCTCTACGCATTACTTTACGTGTACGATTGGTTTTACTTGAGTTCTGTTGTTAAAAGATATTTTTCGCTTCGTGCCGAACAAAACTTCGCCCTCTTTTTTTGCAAAGATCGTGTAATCCTTGCCCATAGATGTATTCTCTCCGGCAAGCATATTGTGTCCCGCTTGGCGCACAATAATAGAACCTACTTTTGTCCTTTCTCCCGCATAAAGTTTGACCCCGAGGTACCGAGGATTGGAGTCCCTTCCGTTTTTGGATGCACCGGCTGATTTTTTTGTTGCCATATATTTGCTATATTTAGATTGACCATGCTACAGCAAGTCCTCGAAAAAATCAAGTTCCTCGTCGCTTACCTGACAAGAAAGGATATTTACACTTGCCTCGTCATTGTTCTTGTCGGGATGACATCATTTTTTATTGGTGGGTTATGGGGCAGGGAAGAAAATCGCCCACCTGTGACCATAAAAATGGTTGATATGAATCAGAATGCATCAGTCGCGGTGTCATCCGGCAATATTCAAAATCCTACCTCTGTTTCTTCAACCACAGAGCCGTATGTCGGCAATGTAAACAGTAAAATTTACCAACTTAGCTCCTGTTTGGGTGCAAAGCTCATAAGTGATGAAAATAAAATCTGGTTTGCTTCAAAAGCGAATGCTGAAGCTGCTGGCTATGTTCCTGCCAAGAATTGCAAGATGTAAGACCAGGAATAGGGGCGGGATTTTGCCGTAAAATCCCGCCAAAATACTCGTCAGTAGAGCCATTTTATAGCATTTGACCCTCTCCAATTTTTATTGTAAACTATTGACAAATAAACTTGAGTATGATAGCATATGGGTACATCAGGGAACGCCTTGATGTTTTCTTTTTGCCGCTGATTTCTCTCAAAGACGTAAGTCGACAGGGAATCGCCAAAAAGGAATTCTTCTTTAACATTATGATAGGTCTTACTACTGGGTTGCTTATGCTCGCAACTGCATTTCAGCCGGGAATTGCATCTGCAAGTTCCTCGAATGCAGCGATCATAAGTATCCAAAGCGCGACAGCAACGACCAGTATGACTCTTGAACAGGGAACAACAACCAACCAAATCCTTTCCCCAAAAGACTTTGATACTACAGAAGAATATGTCAGGGCGTATTACAAAGATACTCCCGTACTTGCGGAAATCGCCGGCTGTGAATCACAGTTCAGGCAATATGACGCAGACGGCAATGTTCTTATCGGCGTAGTGAACAAAGGCGACATCGGCATTATGCAGATAAATAAATATTATCATGCAGACGAAGCCGCAAAGCTCGGAGATGACATCTATACGACTGAAGGGAATCTCGCATATGCGAAAGTTCTCTATCAGAAATTTGGAACTGATCCGTGGTCAAGTTCGGAGAAATGCTGGAAGCCGCAAGAAGTTGCGATGAAATAAAATATTCAAAACCACCCCGTACGGGGTGGTTTTGAATATGAAGAAGGAGTTTGGTATTATTATGCCCGGTAAGCGTACGTCTGACACGCGACGCCCCATCGAAGCGGCTTGGACCAACCCAAGTCGCACCCTCAGGAGGAAACATTCCTGGGGGCTTTTATTTCCTTGAGATCTTCCCACAACAAAGAAGAGTGCTTGACTCTATATAAAATATTTGACGTTAAACACATATAGTGTATAATGTTACCCGAAGCTGTTGAACACTTGCGTAACAGCAAAAGCACATTTCAAAAATATACTTAATATGAAGATTATCTACATGTCTTATCCTTTTGCCGTACTCCT
>DATKHE010000059.1:0-2113 GCA_035510395.1 Minisyncoccota bacterium | reverse complement strand
CATCAATATCATATTTTTTCCACGGAAGAAGAGTTGCGTCTCTCTGACTCACGAATGTGATTTCTTTCCCATCAACAATGAGAGCTGAACCGTCAGCTTTTGCAGTAACGGTAAAATCGCTCATACCGTAGACCGTGTCGTATTTCAAAAGATATGCAAAATTCTGAACGCTTCCGAGATCATTGATAGCAACAACTTCAATTTGCGGATTTTCCCGCGCAACTTTCAAAAATGCCCGCCCAATTCTTCCAAATCCATTTATCGCAACTCGTATTTTTTTCATTTATTTAAAATTTATTGATTAATCTGTAACACTGCGTACCAAAAGCTTTCGCTTCAACGGTTTGCGCTGTTTTGCTTTGATAGGCATCGCACCAGACATTATTTCAGCTGCGAGCTTATCAATGTCTTCCCTCAAGTATATACGATAATTGCTCATCGGGTGGCGCTTTGCGGAGAGTTTGCCGTTTTTATCCCAATTGCGAAGCGTGAGCGCTGATACGCCGAGAAGTGTTGATGCCTGTTTGATGGTGAGAAATTGTCCGGACATGTTTTTGAAACATTACTAAAGCTTGATAAGTATAACTCTTTGTAAAATAAAGCAAAAGCCCCGTTCGTGTGAACGAACGGGGCCGATAAAATTACTTAGAGCATTTGATGAATACCCTTCAATGCCTCCAATTTTTTATGGCTGACTCTCTGAAGAGCCTGAAAGAGTTGATACCAGCTTGTATCTTGCTCTTCATCTTGATTGGCATATTCGCTTGCTGCCTGAAACAAAGAAATATGACGCCTTTTAGCAAGCGTTATTAAATCTTCACGGATAAGGCTCAGTGCGCCCTTATATCCACTCTTTTCAAGAAGCTCAGCAAAAAGAACAATGTCATTTTCATTCATTTGGAAATACCTCCGTTTGAAGTCTGAGCTAACTTTACGCTTTTACTGCAAGAATTTCAACTTTGAAAAATGGCTGTCTGTGTCCGCTTCGTTTGAAATAACGACTTTTTTGTTTGTAATGCACGACACTGATTTTCTTGTCTCTACCGATTTCTTTGAGTGTCGATTCTACCTTTGCGCCTGCGACTGTAGGGGTGCCCACCATCGTATTTTTGCCGTCATCAACGAGAAGTACCTGATCAAAGATGATTTTCTCGCCTTCTTTGTGTTCCCCAATCATCTTTTCAATCTTTACGATATCGCCCGCTTTGACTTTGTACTGTTTTCCGCCAGTCATAATAACCGCAGTCGTATTCGACGCTTCTGTCGTTGATTTTTCAGCTGTTTTCTTTGTTGCCATATTTAGGAAAATTAATAGCCCTTTACGGGCTTATTAATGGCTATACTACACGATTATTGAAAATGTGCAACTACTGAGAATCTGGGGTTTCTAATATCAACTTCTCGGCTTCACCAATAGGTAAAGTTTGAACTTTATTTAGTTTCTTTTCTATTGTGCGAGTTTTAGTAACAGCATCTTCAATGGTATTACTCGCTTCTTGCATTTTTTTGTGAGTCTTTTCCAACAAATCACCGAATTTTCCAAACTCAGTTTTTACTGCACTAAGTAAAGTCCAAACCTCGCTGGATCGTTTTTGAATAGTAAGTGTCTTAAAGCCCATTTGAAGACTATTCAAGACGACTTGTGCCGTTGTTGGGCCAGCAATAATTACCTTGAATTCGCGACGAATTTGTTCAAACAATCCGGGTCTCCTCAAAACTTCAGCATACAGACTCTCAATCGGAAGAAATAGAATCCCAAAATCTGTTGTAAATGGAGGGTCTAGATATTTATCTCTTATATCCTTTGCTTCTGATTTTATTCTTGCTTCTAGCGATTTACCCAATTCTTCAATCAGTACTAAATCTCCTTGTTCTTGAGCTTGCACTAGACGTTGATAATCTTCCAAAGGAAACTTTGCATCTATTGGTAACCATATTTGTTTCTCATTTTCATCATTTCCTGGCAGTTTAATAGCAAATTCAACATTATCTCTACTCGCCTTTTTTGTTTTAACATTTTTTTCATATTGCTCTGGAGTAAGAATTTCTTCTATAAGGTTACCCAGTTGGGCCTCGCCCCAAGTACCTCTAGATTTAACATTACTGAGAACTT
>DATKHE010000058.1:0-4992 GCA_035510395.1 Minisyncoccota bacterium | reverse complement strand
CTTTTGATCAGGAGCAACGAGGCATGTTATTTTTTCATCTCGTGCAAGATTAAGCTCGGCACCAATTGGAATATTAACTATCTTAAAATTGAAGGCTGATCGTTTTTTGCGTGCAACGTCTATTGCCACAGCATCTTCTTTTGATTCAATACCAGCGTTATGTGATGGGGTGACTTCCTCGAGCGAAAGGAGTTTGAGGATAGCGACTACTCGTTCAGGGGCGATGTTAAAAAATTCTCTCCTTGGATTTATCCTATGATCACCAAAAGCATCATGAAATGCTTCTTCAACTTTACCTACATCAGCAACTCGAGCGGCATAATAACATTCAAAAGGAAGTGGTACTGCAGAGGATCGAGAAAGTTCTAACATGCGTTGCTCAACTGATGTAGTGGTCTTTCCTATTTTTACATATCCTGGCATTGCTTCGTTGGTTAATATGTAAACTACCCCTTTTTCTTTATTGTCATTATTTTTCATCCCTTTAAATATATCACTAACTCCATACAAACAATGACCATCTAGTATGAGGTTAGAGTTTTTCTTTCTCAATCATTTTCTCCCAAAGACGGCGAAGTATAGGATCACTAGACATGTGTTTATTTATAGTCCCACGGAAAATCCTAATCATCCGCCAAATGATTAGGATCGTAATCAAGATAAGAACAACCAGGTATGGAAGTTTATAATTTTTGAAAAAATCATAGATAATGCTTGCCCATAAATTACCGACAATTCCAAGTATCACACCCAGTAATAGGAATTTAAATGCGGTTACTTCATTAGACGCAACGGAAACTTTTTTCTCAACAATATTTATGAATTTATCGCGTTTCACTATTTTCTCCGTATCAGAAAGTTTATCCCAATTAGGGATTTCTTTTCTATAAATCTCTTCCAACTCATCTACCGTGATTTCAACCATTGTGCTCTTTAGTGTATAGGAAAGTTCTGATCCTACATAGGCGAGGGTACGTGGAATTCGAACTACGTGGGTTACATCACTCTCTCGAGTAGGTGGGTTGACACCGATAAAAATATGTGTTGGCGGAGACGGAGAGATTCGAACTCTCGAGAGCCGATAAAAGCTCTACTTCTTTAGCAAAGAAGCTCATTAGACCACTCTGACACGTCTCCAACACCCATAGAAATTAGCATAAAAGGTCACGTTTTCCTAGAAAGAAATTCCGCTACGCCTCGGCGAAGATTTCGATGCGTTCTTCACCCTCTGCGAGTTCTTTCTTTTTCGGCGTCTTCATCCAGAGTGCACTCACCGCACCGATAGCGAGCAGTATTGAGACGATGAAAAATATTTCATCATACGCGAGCACTTGGGCCTTGAGCGTCATCAATCCTATGGCCGTCTGATATTCTGTCATCGTAGTAATATGCAAAATGCTATTTTGCGCAAGATTGAGAACATTTTGGTTGGTGAGATTGGTCAAAATCGTGCCGAATATAGCGATGCCGAACGCGCCACCGATATTTCGTACAAGCGCAAGAATGGAGGACGCCACACCGATTTCCTCACGCGGGACAAGGTCGGCGATAATGTTGGTGCGCTGAGACATTCCCATTCCGAAAAGTCCCGCCATCGTCATTAAAGGCCAAATGATATCAAAGGCTCCCGAGCGTGCATCAAGATATCGCAGAAAATATATTCCGAATGCCGAACCGAGCGTACTCCAAAACATAACAGGACCGGGACGAAATCCGTAGAGCAATTTGCCTCCGAGAAATCCACCAATCATAAAGAAAATCGCCATCGGAATAAACAAGAGCCCCGACTGCGTCGCGTCATATCCGAGGAATTGCTGGGAGAAAATTGGAATGAGAAATATACTTCCCATAAATGACATAAAGGTGATGAAGTTGTTGAAGAGCGTGATATTGAAAATCCAACTCTTGAAAAATTTGAAATCGACAATCGGCTCTGGATGAGAGCGTTCAACTGCAACGAATATTCCGGTGAAGAGTATTATGCAAAGATAAGAAACATTGCTCTGCCACGCAGTCCAGCCCCATGTACTACCCTGGTCGAGAACAAGTACGAGAGCTGCGAGCGCGGCACCAAGCGTAGAGGCTCCCCACCAATCAAACGCGACTGTCTTTTTTTCAGAAACCGATTCCTGTACGTAACGGAGCGCCATTAAAAGTCCGACGATTCCGACAGGCAAATTTACGAGAAACACAGAACGCCAGCCAAACGAGTCGATGAGCGGACCACCGAGAAGCGGACCGAACACACTCGCAACACCGAATGATGATGACCAGATACCGAGCGCAGTCGCACGTTCTTTGTTGTTGGTAAATGTTACCGCGAGAATCGCCATTGCCGTCGGATAGTCCGCGGAACTGGCCACCGCTTGGATAATACGAAAGACAAGCATTGACCCCAAGTTCCATGAAAGTCCGGCAAGCACCGAACCAAAAATAAAAATGGCAAATCCCAAAATATAGACGCGTTTTCGACCGATGGTATCTCCGAGCTTTCCCCAAATCGGCACGAAAATAGCATTTGCAATAATATATGCCGTCGCAATCCAGCCGGCGGACGACACCGTGATATCAAAACCGGAAATAATTTTCGGCAGTGCAAGGTTTACAATTGATTGGTCGAGGCGTCCGAGAAATGTACCGATGATGACGGTGAGCAAGACCATCCAGCGAAGCGGGTTCAAATGTTCAGTGCTTTCGGTTCCCTGCATAAACGAGATTATTTATTGCAAATGCACCCACATACGCGCGGACATTCCGTCTTTGAGCTCCGGATATGCGGTGGTATCAAATCGTGCTTTGACATCAAATATTTGCTCTTCGCGCTGATCGGAAATTTGGAAGATAACATCGCTCGACTGGGCTTCAGGGCTGACTTCATCAACAACACCTTGATACTGTTTTGAGCCGAACGCATCGACCGTAAATGTTACATATTGTCCGACACTGACTTTGCTTAGTCCTTTATCTTCATCAAGCTGTCCAACAACACGCAATGTCGTCGGGTCAATCATTGTCACGACTGCTTGTCCGACGTTATAAAGCTGTCCGAGGTCTGCATCGGCCTCCGTAATAATTCCCGCTGTTTTTGTTTGAATAAGCTCGTCGCCAACGCGCGCCACGACCGTGTTAGCCTCGACATAATCGCCTTCTTTGACATAGACATCCTGCAAAATTCCCGAAACATCGGATGAAAGAGAAATCGTCGGTGCGCTTATCGATGACTGGTCAATATAGACAGTCTCTGACGAGATTTTGAGATAAAGCAGTGTCCCTCCGCCGATTGCGACGATAAGAAGTATGAGTGCCGAGAGTCCGCGCACGGAGAATTTGAGTTTTTTAATTTCTTTTTCTTCCGCGGTGATTTCCGCGCGCTCGTCTACAACTTCTTTTTTCAAAAATTCCACCTCCTTTTGCATATCGTTATTTTTTTCCATATTTTTTATTGATTTCCAAATGTTGCCACTTTTTGACCCTCATTAAGTCCGGATTGTATTTGAGTAAAACCGCCGCTTGTGATTCCGATCGTCACCGACTGCTTTGTATATGAAGAATTTTTTGGATTCATCAGAAGCACGAATGTGCCATCATTTTCACTTATAACTGCGCTCGTCGGCACGGCAAGAACGTTCGGCAAAGTCTCACCTAAAATTGTCACGTCCGCAGTCATTCCCTCTCGTATGCGTGGGTCAGGTGTTTGAATGAAAACAGTCGTTTTGTAGGTACTGACACCATTTTCAACCGTTGGAGAAAAATCAACGGACGCGACCGTACCGGTGGCATTCAAATCCACACCGTATGAAGTAAAGGCGATGTTTGCAGTATCACCGACAGAAACCGCAGCAACCTCATTTTCAGGAATCTGAAGATCGATTTTGAAATTTCCCTGACTTATCATATCAACAACGCTTGCCCCTACCGAGATGAGCTCACCGTTTTTGAGATTGATGCTTGATATGGTGCCGTCAAACGGAGCGGTAATCATCGTGTTGCCGATTTGGTTTTGAATACCTTCGACTGTCGCCTGCGCTCCGGAAACGATTGCTTGCTGTGCTTGTATTGCTTCAGGAGTCGACGAGGAGGTGATGGTCGCAAGCTGGTCTATGGCTGTTTTCCACGCTGACACAGCGGAATTATAATTTGTAATCGCCGTGTTCGCTTCGCTTTCTGCCGCGCTTACCGTAGAAACATAGCCATCAATCTGACTTTGGGCGATTCCGGAGTTTTCCGTAGAAAGCCGGTTGACCTGCGTACTCAACGTATCAAGAAAACTTTTGATAAACTGCAAATCTGATGCAATCACCGCAAGGTTTCCTGTGGTCGTCCCATTTTGAGCAGCAAGAGCCTTGATTTCATCAAGCTTGTCGGCAACTTGTACGCGTCCGAAATTGATATTGTTTTGGAGATTTGGGTTTGAAGCATCGACAGGAATTTGTATTTGCGGATTCTGCGTTGAAGCGCCCGCAAAAAGCGTATCCGATTTATTTTGTATGGCATCAGCTGTTTGAAGGTAGGCATTTTGTATCGCGGTGACGAGAGTCGTCTCAGCGGTGGCAACGCCCTGCTGGTACAAACTGAGCGTTTGCGGCGTCGCACCATCTTCAATCGATGTCAGATTCGCCTGCTGTCCCAAAACATTCGCCTGTGCGCCTTGAAGCGAAGCAACAAGGTCGCCATCCGAAAGAGTTGCGATAACAGTTCCCTTCGTTACTTTGTCGCCGACTTGTGCGTTGATACTACTAACAACACCTGATGTTTGAAAGGCGAGCGACACATCCTCATTTGAATCAACTTGCCCTGATTCGGTCACTGTCTGCTGTATATCCATTGTTTGTACAGGGACCGTTTCCAATTGTTTTTTGGCAGGAATGAGGAAATAAATTCCGGTACCAATCACACCTACAGTAAGAACAATGGAGACAATAAACGTTATCTTATGTTCAAGAATTCTGTGGAGAAACTTCATAAAGACATTATATCAAAAGATATAAAAAT